>CAXNFA010000106.1:0-6141 GCA_964201105.1 Alphaproteobacteria bacterium
CCAAGATGAAGGCCGTCACCTCGCGCTGGCCGACGGGCCTGCGCGCGGGCGCCGAGTTCACCATGCCGACGATGAAGTGATTCAGGAATCCAGATCCGGGAGAACCGCCATGAAGCTCTACCACTCGCCTTCCTCGCCCTATGTCCGCAAGGTCATGGTTCTGCTGATCGAAACCGGCCTCGACGCCAAGGTGGAAAAGGTGCCGGCGCCGGGCGGCGTGTCGCCTGTGGCCGCCAATGCCGAGGTGCAGAAGAAGAATCCGCTCGCCAAGATTCCGGCGTTGATGACCAATGACGGCGACACGCTGTTCGACAGCCCGGTGATCTGCGAATACGTGGATCATCTGGCCGGCGGAAAGTTCTTCCCCGCGCCGGGGCCGAAGCGCTGGACGGCGCTGCGCCGCCAGGCGCTGGGCGATGGCATCCTCGATGCCGCGCTGCTCGTGCGCTACGAAGCCACGCTGCGCCCGGAAGACAAGCGCTGGTCGGACTGGGACAAGGGCCAATGGCAGAAGGTGGAAGCAAGCCTCGGCGAGATCGAGCGCGAGGTCGCCACCTTCGGCGAAACCTTCGACATCGGCACCATCACGCTGGCCTGCGCCATGGGCTATCTCGACTTCCGCTTCACCGACCGTGGCTGGCGCGCTCACGCGCCGAAGTCGGCCGCCTGGTTCGACAAGCTGTCGGAGCGTCCGTCGATCAAGAACACGAAGCCGGCATAACAGCCACGTCGGTCAGAATGGCCAGAGCCACCAGCCGATGCCCGCCGCGGCGAGCATCATCAGGAAGAGCGGCGAGGTGGCGAGGCCGAAGCTGCTGAGCGCGATCCCGGCCAGGGCCAGCAGGATCTGGCCGCGGATCAGCGCGAACAGCGCAAAGAGATAGCCGAAGGGCGCGAAGAAAGGCGCGAAGACAAAGACCGCAAGCCCGCCGCAGATCACGCTGATCCAGCCGACCACGGCGCGCTTCGGCTCCACCATGCCGCCCAGCCGCTGCAGGCGGATGGGGCGCGGTTCCGGGGCCGGCGGACGCTCCGTCATCCCGCGCGGGGCGCGAAGATGGCGCGTGGCTCGGGGATGCCCTGGAAGCGATGTTCGCCCATCGGGATGAAATCGCCGCCCGCCAGTTCGGCGAACAGGTCCGACACCAGCACGGGCTGCTTCAATTCCTTGGTCAGGTCTTCCATCCGCGTCACCAGGTTCACCGCCGGGCCGATGACGGTGAAGTCGAGTCGGTCGGGCGTGCCGATGTTGCCGTAGATCACATCGCCGACATGCAGCGTGATGCCGAAGCCGAGCGGTGGCCAGTTGTGCGCGGCCCTTTCCGCATTCAGCGCCGCCATCCGCCCTTGCGCCGCCGTGGCGGCGCCGAGCGCGCGGGCGCAGGCTTCCGTCGCGCTGCAGCCGTCGGTGATGGGGAAGATGGCCAGGATGGCGTCGCCGACGAATTTCAGGATCTCGCCGCCAACCTCCTGGATCGGCGCGCCCACCGCTTCGAAATAGTCGTTGAGCAGGCGGATCATCGCGTCCATCGGCAGGTTTTCCGACATGCCGGTGAAGTTGCGCAGGTCGCAATACCAGATCACGGCGCGAATCACCTCGCCGGCGCCACGGTCGATCACGCCGTCGAGCACGCGGACGCCCGCGTTGCGGCCGAGATAGGTGTCGAGCAGCGTGCGCGACAGCTCGCGCATCTGCATCACCTCCAGCGGCCCGACCAGCGCACGGATGGCGCGGCGCAGGCTCACAATGTCGTGGTCGGTGAAGCCGCCGGCCCGCCGCGTCGTACATGTGATGGCGTTGACCTGCCCATCCGAAAAGCGCACAGGCAGCACGATATAGTCGGTGGCGCCTTCCTTGATCAGGTCGGGCAGGATGGGAAAATCGATGACCGCATCGGGGCCTTCAAGACGGCGGCGAATTTCGATTCCGGTTTCGAATACCACCTTGAAGGGGCTGTTCTTGAAGCGGTCGCCATATTGCGGCAACTCGCCGCGCGGCGGCTGGAAGGTCCATATCTTTTCCTCGCCCTCGGTCCAGCGGTAGAGCGCGGCGACGCTTTGCGGGTGCAGCGTTTGCACCATGAAGTTCAGGCGCCACAGCGGCACCCCGGATTCGACGATGCGCAGGGACACGCCATGAATCAGCGAGGCGGTGGTGCCGCGCGTCAGGCCCTTTCTGATCAACCAGTCAGCAACGGGGCTGATGGCGGCGAGCGGGACGGCGGATGGGGCGGGGGCCAGCGTGTCGATGGTCATGGCCCCAAAGATGAGGGCGGCGGCGTGCCGCTGCAATGGCCCATGGCGCAGATTCGGCGCCGCCCGCAGCCCGGGCTAGACTGATTCTAAGGTCGACTCACATGGACGGGGCCGTTAGGTTCCGGCCGTTATGGAACCCGTTATGAACGCCGTTGCGAATCGCAAAATCCGCAAGATTCTGGTCGCAAATCGCAGCGAGATTGCGATTCGCGTCTTCCGCGCCGCCACCGAGCTCGGCCTGCGCACGGTCGCCATCTATTCAAAGGAAGACCGCTTCGCGCTCCACCGCTTCAAGGCCGACGAGGCCTATCTGGTGGGCGAGGGCAAGGGGCCGGTCCAGGCCTATCTCGATATCGCCGACATCGTGCGTATCGCGAAAGAGGCGAATGTCGACGCGATCCACCCCGGCTACGGCTTCCTGTCGGAAAATCCGGAATTTGCCGAGGCGGTGGCCGCCGCCGGCATCCGCTTCATCGGACCGACGCCCGATGTCATGCGCGCCTTGGGCAACAAGGTCGCCGCCCGCAAGCTCGCCGAAGAGGCCGGCGTGCCGGTGGTGCCCGCCACGGGCGCGCTGCCCCATGACGATGCCGCGGTGAAGCGGCTGGCGGCCGAGGTCGGCCTGCCGGTCATGCTGAAGGCAAGCTGGGGCGGCGGCGGGCGTGGCATGCGCATCATCCGCACCGACGCCGAGCTGCTGGAGCAGGTCGCCGCTGGCCGGCGCGAGGCCAAGGCCGCCTTCGGCAATGACGAAGTCTTCCTCGAGAAATTCGTCGAGGGCGCCCGCCATGTCGAGGTGCAGATCCTTGGCGATCTCTACGGCACCATCGTGCATCTGTTCGAGCGCGACTGCTCGATGCAGCGGCGCAACCAGAAGGTCGTCGAACGCGCCCCTGCCGCCTATCTGAGCGACGAGCGGCGCAAAGCGCTGTGCGATTCCGCCGTGCGCCTGGCACGCGCCGCCAAATACCAGTGCGCCGGCACCGTCGAATACCTGATGGATGCGAAGTCGGGCGACTTCTACTTCATCGAGGTGAACCCGCGCATCCAGGTCGAGCACACGGTGACGGAAGTCATCACCGGCATCGACCTGATCAAGGCGCAGATCCATGTCATCGAGGGCGCCGCCATTGGCGAGCCCGCTTCGGGCGTCCCGGCGCAGGAAGGCATCGAGTTCCGCGGCCACGCGCTGCAATGCCGGATCACGACGGAAGACCCGGAAAACCAGTTCATCCCCGACTATGGCCGCATCACTGCCTATCGCGGCGCGCTCGGCTTCGGCATCCGCCTCGATGGCGGCACCGCTTATTCGGGCGCTGTCATCACGCCCTATTACGATTCGATGCTGGAAAAGGTAACGGCCTGGGCGCCGACGCCGGAAGAAGCGGCTAAGCGCATGGACCGTGCGCTGCGCGAATTCCGCATCCGCGGCGTCAAGACCAACCTCGTCTTCCTGGAAAAGCTCGTCAGCGACGAACGCTTCATCACCTGGAACTACACCACCCGATTCATCGACGACACGCCGGGCCTGCTCACCTTCAAGCCGCGCCGCGACCGCGCCACGCGGCTGCTCACCTTCCTGGGCGAGGTGCTGGTCAATGGCAACCCGGAGGTGAAGGGGCGGCCGCGGCCCAAGGCCTTTGCCGCGCCGCACATGCCGGTGGTGCCGAAGACCGAGCCGCCCAAGGGCACGCGCGACCTGCTGCAAGAACTGGGGCCGAAGAAGTTTGCCGGCTGGATGCTGGACCAGAAGCGCCTGCTGGTGACCGATACGACGATGCGCGACGCGCACCAGTCGCTGCTCGCCACGCGCTTCCGCACCTTTGACATGGCGAAGATCGCGCCGGCTTACGCGCGCATGCTGCCGGAGCTGTTCTCGGTCGAATGCTGGGGCGGGGCGACCTTCGACGTCGCCATGCGCTTCCTGCACGAAGATCCGTGGGAACGGCTCGCCCTGCTGCGCGAGCAGATGCCCAACCTGCTGACCCAGATGCTGCTGCGCGCGGCGAACGGCGTTGGCTACACCAACTACCCTGACAACGTCGTGAAGTATTTCGTCGGCCAGGCGGTGGATGCCGGCATCGATGTCTTCCGCATCTTCGATTCGCTCAACTGGGTCGAGAACATGCGCGTCTCGATGGACGCGGTGCTGGAATCCGACCGGCTGTGCGAAGCGGCGATCTGCTACACCGGCGACCTGTCGAATCCTGGCGAGAAGAAATACACGCTGCAATACTACGTGGCGATGGCGAAGGAGCTGGAAAAGGCAGGCGCCCATATCCTCGGCATCAAAGACATGGCGGGGCTGTGCCGTCCCGCCGCGGCGAAGCTGCTGGTCACCACGCTGAAGCAGGAAGTCGGCATCCCCATCCACTTCCACACCCACGACACCTCGGGCATCGCGGCGGCCAGCGTGCTGGCGGCGGCGGAGGCCGGCGTCGATGCGGTGGATGCGGCCATGGATTCGATGAGCGGCCTCACCTCGCAGCCCAACCTCGGCTCCATCGTCGAGGCACTGCGCGGCAGCGAACGCGACCCCGGCCTTGACCGCAAGACGCTGCGCGGCGTGGCGAGCTACTGGGAAGGCGTGCGGCGTTATTACGCCGCCTTCGAGAGCGACCTGCGCTCGGGCATGGCGGAGGTCTATGAACACGCCATGCCGGGCGGCCAGTTCACCAACCTGCGCGAGCAGGCGCGCGGCCTTGGCATCGACGACGCACATTGGCCGTCGGTCGCCCAGGCCTATACCGAGGTGAACGAGATGTTCGGCGACATCGTCAAGGTGACGCCAACCTCGAAGGTCGTCGGCGACATGGCGCTCTACATGGTTACCAACTCGCTGACCAAGGATGATGTGCTCGATCCCGACACCGACATCTCCTTCCCCGAATCGGTGGTGGAATTCTTCCATGGCGATCTCGGCCAGCCGTATGGCGGCTTCCCGCGGGCCCTGCAGAAGAAGGTGCTGAAGGGCCGCGAACCGCTGACCGAACGGCCGGGCAAGGTGCTGCCGCCGGTCGACATCGAGAAGGTGCGCGCCGAGGCGAGCAAGAAGGTGCATCGCCAGCTCAGCGACCGCGATCTCGCCTCCTACCTGATGTATCCCAAGGTCTTCGCCGACTATGCCGAACACCGCCGGCTCTATTCCGACCTCTCGGTGCTGCCGACGCCGGTGCATTTCTACGGGCCCGAGGTGGGCGACGAACTCTCCATCGAGATCGAGCGCGGCAAGAGCCTGATCGTCCGCCATCTCGCGATTGGCGAGCCCAATGACGACGGCGTCCGCAATGTCTTTTTCGAACTGAACGGCCAGCCGCGCACCGTGCGCGTGCAGGACCGCACGCTCGCCACCACCGTCGTCCAGCGCCGCAAGGTGGAAGACGGCAATGAAGGGCATGTCGGCGCGCCGATGCCGGGCCTCGTCGTCAGCCTGTCGGTCGCCAAGGGCGAAACCGTGCAGGCGGGCGACCGCCTGCTGACCATCGAGGCGATGAAGATGGAGACGGCCGTCTATGCCGACCGCGAGGCGGTGGTGAAGGAAATCGTCGCGCCGGCCGGCACGCGGGTGGAAACGAAAGACCTGCTGGTGGTTCTGGAACCGGTCTAGCCGCGATTACTCGTAGCGCAGCGCCACGATGGGGTCGAGGCGGGCGGCCTTGCGCGCCGGGTAGAAACCGAAGAACACGCCCACGGCGCCCGCGAAGACGAAGGACAGGATCAGCGAGTCGGGCTTCACCAGCGTCGGCCAGCCGGCGAAATGGGCGATGACCGCCGAGGCGACCAGGCCGATGGCGATGCCGATGGCGCCGCCGATCAGCGACAGGGTCACCGCTTCCACGAGAAACTGGACAAGGATGTCCTTGCGCCGCGCGCCGACGGCCATGC
>CAXNFA010000107.1:0-6105 GCA_964201105.1 Alphaproteobacteria bacterium
GCATAAACAGTATAGAAGCTACCCCAGCCGTGGCCCCAGAGAGGGGCCTCTGCCCCCGCCGCCAGCACATTTGCCCAGGTTTGCGGCCGTTCTCGCCACCCTTCGGGCAACTGGGCAAATCGGGTGGCGAAGCCGTCACCCGTCCAGACCACGGCGAGGACGACCGCGATCACCGCCAGAAGTATGGACAGGGCCCATCCTGCACGCGACGGCAGGCGTTGGACAGCGAGGTACCAGAGAACCCCGAGCAGGGCGAGATACTGGAGGTTGGAAGGCGCGAGAAGCAGCAGATAGACCGTGGCCAATCCTGCGGTTCCGGCCGCGAGCCAGGTGAGGCCGCGCGACTCCAGGGACCAGACCACGGGCACCACGCAAACGCATAGCACCAGGATTTCCGCCGCGAAATTCTCGTTGCCGAAGCCGAGATCGACCGCCTTTCCGAGGAGAAGGCCGGTGGCGAGACCGCCGATGATGATCGGCATGATGGCGGTGCGCAGGATGCGCCGCAGGTCATTTGCAGCGGTGCAGCGGCCCAGAATGTAGAAAAGCAGCGCGATGCCGCCAAAGAGGCCTGACAGGGCTGCGGCTGCGAGATCGGGGGTCCAGGCGAGGGAAATGGCGGCCCACGCCACCAGCAGGGCTACCAGGGCGTCGATCCAAGTCAGGGCGACCGGCGCCGGGGCGAGGCGCCGCACGGCCAGCAGCAAGCCCCAAAGGCCGGCGGCGAGACCCGCCGTCGCCCATTTCATCTCGAGGAAATTGCTGATGTTCCCCGTTGCAGTGCCATCGGTAAAGGAAGCCCGGTAGAAGGCCAGCAGGGCCAGACCCAAGGCCAGACCCATCCATTCTGGCCATGACCACAGGGTGGTTTCGGTCGTTGGTGAGGCGGCCTGGCTTGGCTTGCCCCCTCTTGGTGCGGTATTCACGCGCGGTCCTTGCAAACGAATGGCCGGGACGCCCAGCTTGTCGGATGGCGGTGCCAATGTCAGCGAAGATTCTGGTTACAGGCGGGGCGGGCTTCATCGGCTCGGCGGTGGTGCGCCAGCTCATCGCCGAAACGGATGCCATGGTCATCAATCTCGACAAGCTGACCTATGCCGGCTCCCCGCTCAATGTGGCGGACGCTGCCCGTTCGCCACGCTATGCCTTCGAGCAGGTGGACATCGGGGATGCGGCGGCATTGCAGGCTGTTCTCGCCCGCCACCGTCCTACCGCGATCATGCACCTGGCTGCCGAGTCGCATGTCGACCGCTCGATCGACGGCCCGCGGGTCGCCATCGAAACCAACATCATGGGCAGCTTCACCCTGCTCGAGGCAGTGCGCGCCTATTGGGGCACGCTGCAGGGCGCCGAACGGGATGCCTTCCGCTTCCATCACGTTTCCACCGACGAAGTCTTTGGCAGCCTGGGGCCGACCGGCCAGTTCACCGAAACCACGGCCTACGACCCGCGCTCGCCCTATTCGGCCAGCAAGGCGGCCTCCGACCACCTCGTGCGCGCCTGGCTTCACACCTATGGCCTGCCCGTGGTGCTGAGCAACTGCTCCAACAACTACGGCCCATACCAGTATCCAGAAAAGTTGATCCCGGTGCTGATCCGCAAGGCGCTCGCGGGCGGGAAGCTGCCGATCTATGGCAAGGGCGACAATGTGCGCGACTGGCTCTATGTCGAGGACCACGCTCGCGCGCTGCGGCTGGTGCTGGAACGCGGCCGGATCGGCGAATCCTATAACATCGGCGGCAATGCGGAGAGGCAGAATCTCGACGTTGCCCGGACGGTCTGCGCGCTGCTCGACACGCTGGCGCCGAAGCCGTCTGGCAGTTACGAAGACCAGCTCACCTTTGTCGCCGACCGGCCGGGTCACGACTGGCGTTATGCCATCGACGCGTCCAAGATTGCCTCGGAGCTGGGTTGGCACCCGCAGGAAACCTTCGAGACTGGCCTGCGCCGCACGGTGCAGTGGTACATCGACAACGATGCATGGTGCAAAGCCGTGACAGCCGGAAAATACGGCGGCGAACGTCTGGGAGCGACGCCAGCGTCACGCTAACAATCGACTCAGGGGGAGTGGTGGGTTCGAACATGCCGTCCAAGTGCTGTGCTCTTTAGTTCGCTTGCCTATGCGCTTCTCGTCTTTGCTGCACGGACACTCTCCCGTTGGACGCGCCGGCCGGGCTTCGTCCTGCTTCTTGGGTCGGTTGTTTTCTACGTGGTGGCAGGTCCGGTCGATTCGGCAATTTTCTTTGGAGCCGTCTTGCTGAACTGGGGTGTCCAGTATGTAACCCCGCCCAACCGAATCCGAATTCTCTTGGCTGTTCTTCTCAACATCGGGCTGTTGGCGTTCTTTAAGTACAAGGGCATTTTTCTCGGCGAAACTGCGGGAAGCTTCATCGATATCGCCTTGCCCCTCGGCATTTCCTTCTACTCATTTCAGGCGCTGGCCTATCACATCGACGTCGTACGCGGCGACACACGGCCTGCGCGGTCTTTGCTTTCTTTTGCGCTGTTCAAAGGGTTCTTTCCCCAGCTTGTCGCTGGTCCCATCGTGCGGGCGAAAGAGCTGCTCCCGCAGGTCGAAGCCGCAGTCGATGGATATATCCGCAAACATCCCCTGGTCTCCTGGGGCCTGTTGCTTTGCCTAATGGGGCTGGTCAAGAAGGTCATTCTGGCTGACAGTTTGTCCCCCTTCGTGGACGAGATATTTCAGCAGCATCCGGGAGATACCTACACTGCGTGGCTGGGCGCACTGCTGTTCGCCTTCCAGATCTACTTTGACTTTTCGGGCTATTCCGACATCGCGCTCGGCTCGGCCTACCTTCTTGGATTTCGCCTGCCGGTCAATTTTCGAACGCCCTATGTCAGCCTCGGGCCAAGGGAATTCTGGCGCCGCTGGCACGTAACGCTATCCCGCTGGATTCAGGACTATCTCTATATTCCCCTCGGTGGAAGTCGGGGCAGCGCCCTTCGCACCGCCATGGTGCTCGTGATGACGATGTCGCTCGCGGGCTTGTGGCACGGTGCCAACGCGACGTTTGTCATTTGGGGGTTGGGCTGGGGCCTCTATATCCTCTGTGGCCGCCTCGCAGGGCAGCGCTTCGTTCTACCGTGGCCGCTGCGTTGGACCGGGCATATTGCACTGGTGACAGTTCTGTGGGTCTTCTTCCGCAGTCCGAGCATTTCCTACGCTTTTGACTACGTGGCCGTCATGTTCGGCTTCCCAAGTGATGGCTCCACGGCATCGCAATTTCCGCCCGTCGCAGCTATCGGCGTTGCCGCGCTCTTTCTGCTTCACTGGTTTGAGGCCCGCTGCAACACGCGGCGAACCCTGTTCGCATTGCGACGTCTGAACACACCATTCTTCTGGGGGCTGAATATCTGCCTCGCCGTGTTGATCATCCTTGTGCCGTTGAACAATGAAAATCCCTTCATCTATTTCCGCTTTTAGGCGGTCGCCTGGCGGCCCCTCGTTCTGGCGACGGGCCGTCGCAATGATCGGCGGCGCGTTTGTGGCGGTGCTGGTATTTGAGGTGGCTCTCAAGGTGGTGGAAGTCAGCCCCTTGTGGCGTGTTCTTCCGCTTGTTGAGCCGATTCTGGGAGAGCCAGACGCGAGGATGGGCTATGCCTTCACACCAGGTGCTGAAGGTATCTGGATCGAGGAAAATCGTGCTCGCATCCGGATCAACGCGCTTGGATTGCGCGACGCGGAGCGCGAGATTGAGAAAAAATCCGGCACATTCCGGGTTGGCCTTGTTGGAGACTCGATGGTCGAGGCACTTCAGGTGGATCAATCTCAGACATTTTCTGCGATAGCCGAACGAGACTTGAAGTCCAAAGGCGTCAACGCAGAGGTCGTGAATCTTGCGATGGCGGGCATGGGACCGCTGCGGCAACTGGTTCGGATGGAAGCGTCGGGCTACCCCCTGAATCTCGACCTCGCAGTGTTTGTGCTGAACGTCAATGATTTCCTCACCAGCGACATGACGGATGATTCCGCGTTTACTGCCTATCGACGCGGGGCGGACGGATATCTCTCACGAAGCGAGCGGTTCAGGGAGCGCCGTTCAGTTCGCCTGCGGAACACGGTATTCGGGAGAACCTTTGTCTGGTCCTACCAGAATTCAGCCGTGTTCCGGCTCCTGTATCAGCGTCTGCGGCGTCCATGGCGCTCGGTTCTGAATCTGCCTGCGCCGCCACCCGCGCGCGTCGCGCAGACGGACGCGTGTTTCAATGATGCTCTTGACGCGCAGTTTGCTCTTTGGACCCAGCAACAACCAGCCTCGGCCTGGGCAGTCACCGCTCATTTTCTTGATGACGCCCAGCGCAGTCTCGACGCTGCTGGAGTGCCGACAGTTGTGATGATCAGGGCCCTGTGGCTCCCGCCCTTGGTCTGCGCCGAAGCGCGGGAGAGGCGAGCTGCAACGCTTGCGGCAATCCAGACATCCCTGAGTGCGCACGGGTTTGGCTCGCTGGACATAAACACGGAAGTGGACCAGGCACTGGGACTGCCAGATGGCGGGAGCGATGCGCACGGCCCGCTGCATGGATTTGGCGTTCGCCGGGGGCGTGGCCACCTCAACCTTCTGGGGCACCAGACCTATGCGCAGATTCTTGAAGCGGTTGTTGCTGCGCGAATACCGGCGAGTGCAATGTTCCGATACTAGGGTTGGGAAGTGGCAATGCTAGCAAATAGGGCCACTTTCAGAAATAGATGCTCGGAACTGTGGCGCTCGTGCCAGAACGGCAGGATGGGCTCACTGTGGCCCTCAGGTGCCGCGTACAGAGGCACCATATGAGAAGGCCATTGGCGCTGAAGGATGCTCAGGATTTCGGTCGGACGAAGCAAATTGATACCTGGCCCGAAACGTTCCCAATGCTCTTCGGGCAATCGATCATAGATGCCCGAGAAGGGACTCTCGGCCTTTCGGTGGTTGCCGAAATCAACCAGGTGGATAAAACGGAAATCTGGCGAGGTGTATTCTCTCAGATAGGCCATCGACTCGTTGAGTTCGAACACATGTTCGAGGCAAGAGTTCGACAGAGCGATGTCAAAAGGTCGATCCAATCCCGCGGCCAGCAAGGGCTTGGGCAAGACATGAACGCGCTCCCGGACATTTGTCAGAAATGTATCGAAGGTTCCCCGGGGCCCGTAAACTGCCGTCAGGTCACGAAAGAGGGGAAGGAAGTATCGCGTGCGCAGGGAGGGGTCATCCAGAACTGGCAGGCCGCCCTCCGGATCCACGCAAACATAGGTTTTCGCACCACGAAACACCGCCAGAGGGCCCCAGCCCAGAAGAGGGCCAGCGCCAATTTCAATAACGTTGCGGTCAGTGAAATCCAATGGCTTCCACCCGATCGTGCGGGACAAGACGGTTTCATATCGGCTTAGGAAATCGACTGAGCGCTGCGGGCGCAGTTTGCCCGATGACAGGATGTCCGCCAGGCGCTGTGAGTCTTGGTCAACCAGCCCGAGGCGTTGTCGGATCTTTCGCACGGTTTCTGCGGGGGGCAGCTCGTATAGACGCTTCAGCAGATGCAACATTGTAGGGATTTGGCCTGCGCGGGAATGGCGGCCACCAACTACGCAGGGACATCGCACGTTCGTCAAGTTTGGAACGCGATCCAAGTAATCTTTTCGCAGACGACGGTGGTATAAGGGCAAGATACTCGCAAGTTCATCTGCCGATAGGGGTGCTTTTGTTCGAATTGTCAGGGGCATTGTTGTGACGTCACGCAAGGGAATTGTGCTCGCCGGCGGGTCCGGCACGCGGCTGTATCCGGCGACCATCGCGGTCAGCAAGCAGCTACTGCCAATCTATGACAAGCCGATGGTTTACCACCCGCTGAGCACGCTTATGCTCGCGGGCATCCGCGATATCCTGATGATCACCACGCCGCAGGATCAGGCGCAGTTTCGCGCCCTGCTGGGCGATGGCAGCCAGTGGGGCCTGTCGCTCCACTATGAGGCGCAGCCGAAGCCCGAAGGTCTGGCGCAGGCTTTTCTTATCGGCGAGACATTTATGGGTAGCGACCCCGTCGCGCTCGTGCTTGGCGACAACATCTATTTCGGCCAAGGCTTCAGCGACCAGCTGCAGGCGGCCACAGCCC
>CAXNFA010000108.1:0-6072 GCA_964201105.1 Alphaproteobacteria bacterium
CACGAAGACGCCGGCGTCGATCAGGGCGCGGGTATAGGCGCCCCAGACCTCGCCCTCGGCTGCCGCGCGCACGGCGTCGGCATCGGCATAGTCAGACGGAGGCGTGTAGTTCAGAATCATGTATTGCATGGCTTGGGTGTCCTTCTCAACGGGCCACGACGGCGGAAAGAAGCGCGGTGGGGGTCTTGTCGGCGGTGCACATGTCGTTGTCGGCGGGGCGGACTCCGAAGTGCAGGCCCTTCTGGGAAAGACTGAGCAGGTCGTGGTCCTTGCCACAGACGGCAACGGGTCGCCAGGCAGCGCAGCCTTTGGCCGAGATGTCGGCCTCAAGGTTCACGGTCAACCCACAGTCCGCCATACCCATAGCGGCGGCGATCTTGGGCACAGGTGTGAGCAGTGTGAGGTGTTTCCAGTCCTCGTCGAAGACGGTGTGGAACGCGCCGGGCACGGCCTCAGACGCCTTGCGCACTTCGTAGGCGCCACCGGTGCGGAACTGGAAGGTGCGCTGGGTCATCTGGGGGTCGAGCGCATGGATGAAGGTCAGGCTCCATTTGCCTTTGGCGAAGACGAACTCGCGGGTTCCATATCCACCGTACCATTCCTCGACGGCAGGACTGTGGAACGTCCCGGTAAGCGTTTCCAGGGCGGCACGGTCGGCAGTTTGCGCCGTGGCGGGCACGGCCAGTGCCACGATGGTGGCAGCGGCGGCAAAGGCGGCAAGTAGGGGTTTCATGGGATCGGGTCCTCCGGGTTGGCGGCGCCCCCGGTGGGCGCCGATACCCCATGACGTTTGACAGAAGGCAGATTTCTACAAGCTCTGCCGAACGGAACAGAACGAGCCTCGGCTACGACAAGGCGACGGCGCCGAAACCTGGGTAAACAGGGGAGCCAGCAAGCCCAGGTCGGAGGTTCGAGGTTCAGAATCAGCGGGGTTTGGGTGCCAGTAGGGCTCGGCGGCGGCGCAGTGTGGACGCGATCAGGAGGCCAAACTTGTTGACCCAGTAGCGAATGGCCTCCCGGCTGACCTCAACACCGCGTTGCAACCTCAGTTCCTCGACATCGCGGATGCTGAGGGTGAAGCGGAAATCCAACCCCACGGCTTGCCGGATCGCGTCTGGCGGAAACCTGTGTCGCCGGAACGAGATCGGCCGCGTCGTTATACCCGGAAGGGAAACCACCATGGGCCCCAAGCGTAGGCAAGTCAGCGTTAGCCTGCCCAGCACCTTCCGCCTAGCAATAGATTGATAAATTTATATCTATCAATATAATAGAGGGGTGGATCAAGCTTCTGCGTTGAAAGCCCTTGCCGATCCCGTTCGGCTGCAAATCGTTGCCTTTCTCCATCGGCCGAAGGCGAGGAACTGCACCTTTGCCGACAGGGTCTGTGCCTGTGACCTTGAAGGGCTCCTTGGCCTTTCCCAGCCTGCCGTGAGCCACCACATGCGCCTGCTTGTTGCCGCCGGGCTTGTCCGGGCGGAGAAAAGCGGGCGCTGGATGTATTACAGCCTCGACCCAGGCGCCTTCGACAGCGTCATTGAATTTTTGCGACCCTATTCGCTGCCGCCGCGCAAGGCTGCTGCCTGAATCGCGTGCAACACCTCCCGGGGGTTGCCCGCCCGTGGACGCTGGTCGCTGCGCTTTCGGTCGGCCAGCTCATCTCCTGGGGCTCGCTGTATTACAGCTTCTCGCTGTTTGTCGCGCCGATGGAAGCCGATCTTGGCTGGTCGCGGGCGGACCTCAACGGCGCCCTGTCCGTCGGGTTGCTGGTCGCTGGCCTCTTTGCCCTGCCCGTCGGCCGCCTGATCGACCGTCGCGGCGCCCACATCCTCATGACGCTGGGTTCGCTTGCCGGCGGTGCCCTGTGCCTGGCCTGGTCGCAGGTTGACAGCATCGCGCTGTTCTACCTGATCTGGATCGGCATCGGGGTGGTGCAGGCCGCCACACTCTACGAGCCGGCTTTTGCGGTCATCACCGCCAACCTGGGTGGCCGTTACCGCCAGGGCATCACCGTTCTCACGCTGCTCGGTGGCCTAGCCAGTACGGTGTTCATACCGCTGACCCAATATCTGATCGAAAGCATCGGCTGGCGCGAGGCGCTTGTGGTGCTCGCGGCCTGCAATGCCGTCCTGTGCGCGGGCATCCACCTGGTGGTGCTGCGCGGCACAAGAGCACAGGCGCCGGCGGGGCGTGCGCCAGTCAAGACGACTCAACGGCGTGACACGCCGCTCCGGCTTGCGCTGCGCAATCCTGCCTTCTGGGGCATCGCGGCGATGGTCGTGACCAACGCGCTGGCTTTTTCAGCGCTGACCTTTCACATCGTCCCGCTGCTTGGTGAGCGCAACGTGTCGATGGGCACCATTATCGGCATCGTTGCCGTGATTGGCCCGTCGCAGGTCGCTGGCCGCCTGGTGCTGCTGGGCTTCGGTGCGCGCATTCGCGCGGTGAGCATTGGCGCCGTGTCGGTGGTGTGCCTGCCCGTGGCCATCCTGCTTTTGCTGATACTTCCGTCGACGCCGATGTCGCTCGTGCTCTATGCGCTGATCTACGGTGCGGGCAACGGCATCATGACGATCGCCCGCGGCACAATTGTCCCGGAAGTTCTGGGGCCGGAAGGCTATGCCACGGTAAATGGCGCACTCGCTTTGCCGTCTTTAGTCGCGAAGGCTGGTGCCCCGCTTGGCGCGGCTGCCATATGGAGCGCGACAGGAAGCTACGACGCGGTGCTGTGGAGTTTGTTCGTCGTCGCGGTTTGTGGCGCGGCGATCTATTTCACGGGCACGCGCCCACTTTCGCGCCGTGCGGGCTGATCCCGCGGTGGGCGGTCTATGGTCCGGCATGATCGATGGTGAGGGAAACGGAGTCGGCGATAAAGCGCGCACGGCTGAACTCGACCGGCCGCTGCTGGTCGTCGATGTTGATATTTTCCGTCTGCAGCAGCGGCCGATTTCGGCCAATCCCCAGCAGTCGTGCCTCCTCGGTGGGGGCGAGGCGGGCACTGACGCGCGTGGATCTCCGGCGGTAGTCGGGCAGGCCGCAGGCTAGGAAGGCGGCGGTGATGGACAGCGTGCGGCGAAACGCGTCAGCGAAACTCGGAAAGCGTCCCGCCGGAACATAATGCGTGGACAGCCCCACGATTTTCTCGTCCGCCCTGTTCAGGGTACGGATCTGCCAGACGGTCGAACCCGCCGGGATGGCAAGTGCGCGGGCGACGTCCGCGGGTGACTGGATCATTTCGGCGGCAAGGAGTTCGCGCCGAGGCCTGCGGCGGCGGCTGATCAAATTCTCGCTGAAACGCGTCCGGGGGCCGATGACATAGTCGAGCGCGGTTTCCGCCACGAACATGCCGCGGCCCTGCTCGATGGTCACGAGACCGCTTTTCCCCAGCGCCGTCATCGCCTGCCGGACCGTGTGGCGGTTGACCTGGAATCGTTCGGCCAACTCCTTTTCCGTCGGGAGTTGTTCGCCCGGCTTGTATTCGCCGTGGCGCACGGCTTGCTCCAATGCGCCCGCGATCTGGCGCCATAGCGTGGTGCCGGTTCCGCGCTCGACTGCTGCCACTAATTCCGGTGCTGTCACAAAAGTTTCCCCGAAGCATGGCTTGCTGTGCCTGGCGAAAGGCACTAGATAAGATATAGATGTCTAGACCTTTATAGACCTTTTTGCAAGTGGTCCGGTAGATGGAGAGAGATGGGTCCGCAGACCGACTGGATCGGCCGACCGCCGACGCGGCTGAAGACAGTGGGGTAGCGATCCGGCGGCAGCGTCTGGCGCTGCTTGCCCGGACCGAGACGGCGGCGCTGGAGCGGATTGTCGAACAACTCGGTGTCACCAGCGCCATTCCGTCCTATCGCGTCCTGAAGCGCCCCGAAAATGGTCTGGCGATGGTTCAGGCGCGGGCAGGCGGCAACGGGGCGCCCTTCAACTTCGGCGAGATGACGGTCACACGCTGCGTTGTGTCACTCGAGCAGGATGGCTTGCTCGGTGTGGGCTATGTCGCCGGTCGGGATCGCCGGAAGGCGGAGCTGGTTGCATTGTTCGACGCGCTCGCGCAGCGGCCGGACTGGGAGCCCCGGCTGGAGGCGGCCCTGTTCCAGCCGGAATCCCGGCGCCAGGCCGCCGCCCGTGCCGCCCGGTTGGCACAGGTTTCATCGACGCGGGTCGATTTCTTCACGCTCGTCAGGGGCGAGGACTAGCCATGTCCACATCCACCATTGATTTCGCTACGCCGCCGGGAGGCTTCTCTGACGCCGTCGAGCAGAGCCAGCAAACCTTCCGCGCTGTGCTGCAGGCGCTCTCGACGCCCGGGCGCGTCGCCACCTGCGCGCCGATGGAGGAGGCGCCGCGCGGGTTGGGCATGGCCGTCGCTGCCGCGCTGCTTACCCTTGCTGACCTTGATACGCCGGTCTGGATCGGACCGGGCTTCGATGCGGCTGCGGTCGGCCGTTGGCTGCAGTTCCATACCGGGGCGCCGCTTGCAGCAAAACCTGACGTCGCAGCCTTCGTTCTGCTCGATGCGCGTGCGGCGTATCCAGCCCTCGAAGCGCTCGCCTTTGGCAGCGACGAGGCGCCGGAGGGCGGTGCAACGGTGCTAATCCAGTCCGAAACTCTGGATGGACCGCCGGCCATGCAGTGGCGTGGCCCGGGTATCCAGGATGTCGTCACGGTCAAGGGGTGTGGCCTCGACGTGGCGTTCTGGCGCGCGCGCCAGGCTCTCGAACCGTATTTCCCGCGCGGAATTGACCTGCTGATCGGCTGCGGGACGGCGCTGCTGGGTTGCCCCCGCTCGACGCGCATCGAATTCATGGCAGGGAACTGAGCATGTATGTCGCAGTCAAGGGCGGTGAAGTCGCCATCAAGAATGCGCACAGTCTGCTGGCCGCAGACCGGCGCGGCGATCCGGCGGTGCCGGAGCTGTCGGTGGCGCAGATTCGCGAGCAGATGAGCCTGGCGGTCGATCGCGTCATGACCGAGGGCTCCGTCTACGACCCCGATCTGGCGGCGCTTGCCCTGAAGCAGGCGCGCGGCGACCAGGTTGAGGCCATCTTTCTGTTGCGCGCCTATCGCACGACGCTGCCGCGTTTCGTCGTCAGCCAGCCGATCAACACCGCGGACATGGCGATCTGGCGCCGTATTTCTTCGGCCTTCAAGGATGTTCCGGGCGGGCAGATGCTGGGGCCGACCTTCGACTACACCCACCGTCTGCTCGATTTCGCCCTGATGGCGGAAGAAGATTCCGGCGCGGCACCTGCGGTCCAAGCCACCGGCGCGGCGCGGCCAACGCCGCCCGTCATGGACATTCTTCAGGCCGACGGTCTCGTCGCCCGCGAGGCGCCGCCCGACGCCGGAACGGCTCCCTTCGACCTGACGCGCGAACCCATCGCCTTTCCGGCCGGGCGCGATGCGCGGTTGCAGAATCTCGCCCGGGCCGACGAAGGATTCCTGCTCGCGCTTGGCTATTCGACGCAGCGCGGCTATGGCCGCTCGCATCCCTTTGTCGGCGAAATACGCTCCGGCATGGTCAGCGTGGAGATCGTGCCGCCGGAACTCGGCTTTGCGATCGACATTGCGGACATCCTTGTCACCGAGTGCCAGATGGTCAACCAGTTTGCGGGCTCGAAAACCGAGAAGCCGACCTTCACCCGCGGCTATGGTCTTGCCTTTGGCATGGCGGAACGCAAGGCCATGGCGATGGCCCTGGTCGATCGGTCCCTGCGCGCCGCGGAACTGGGCGAGGATGTGACGGCGCCGGCGCAGGATGCGGAATTCGTGCTGTCGCATTCCGACAATGTGGAGGCCTCCGGCTTCGTGCAGCATCTCAAGCTGCCGCACCATGTTGATTTCCAGGCCGAACTCGCCCTCGTGCGCCAGATGCGCGCCGAGGTGGAAGCACGCCTGAAGGCGCCCATGCTGGCGGAGGCCGCGCAATGAACGCCCCCCTCGAAGGCTACAACTTCGCGTTCCTCGACGAGCAGACCAAGCGGATGATCCGCCGCGCCCTGCTGAAGGCCGTGGCCATTCCCGGCTACCAGGTGCCGTTCGGCAGCCGCGAGATGCCGTTGCCCTATGGCTGGG
>CAXNFA010000109.1:0-6070 GCA_964201105.1 Alphaproteobacteria bacterium
GGAGAAGACAGAAGAGCAGCCGGGCTATGAGCCCTACAAGCATTTCGGCATCATCATGGACTGGGACGATTGGCATGCCCTGAAGGACAAGCTGACCAGCCAGGGCGTCAACTTCAGCGTCCAGCCCAATGTGAAGATGCACAAGAGCATCGGCGAGGTCGGCAGCATGTTCATCGCCGATCCGTCGGGCAACTACGTCGAGTTCAAGAGCTACCGCGACCGCTCGCGGGTTCTTGCATAAGGCAATGTGCGGCGAGGAGGTCTTCCTCACCGTCCTCCCGCGGCCATGAGGCGAATGGCGACGGGAGCGGCTGCGCCTGACGCCGCCAAGCAGCGACCAGCATGAGTCTTTTCGCCGGCCTGACTCTGGAATCGGCCTTCGACTTCCAGGTCTTCATCATCTGCGCGGTCTTCGGGCTGACACTGATTCTGTGGACGGTGCGCGTCAGCTATGGCTGGCTGACGCGGCGCACGCTGCTGGTGCCGGAACGCCGCGCGCTGGAGGGGCACATGCAGCAGCTTGGCTATCTGGGCCTGCTGTGTGCCGGCAGCGCGACCGTCTGGGCCTGGATCGACCCCGACGGCCCGCTGGTGCGCGTGCTGTCGCGCCCCGGCATCTTCTGGTTCTCCGTCACCATGATCCCCTACTGGATCGTCCTGGAACGCGCCTCGCGCCAGGTCGGCCGGGAGATCGGCTAGGAGGCGCCGATGTGGGGCATTCCACTCGAACTGTTGCTGGAGATGGTTCTGGTTGGCAGCTTGCTCAGCATGAGCGGGCATGCATGGACCGTGTTGAGGCTGTGGTCTCGGCGCCATGACCTGTTGCGACGCGAACTGCGCTTCCTACGCAAGATGTTGCTCGGCGGCGCCATCGTGATGATGGGCATTGCGTTCGAATTCCTTGCCGGGCTGTACTTCGGTTGGCGCATGGGCGCATTTGTGCCTGCTGCGCTGTGTATGGCCTATGCCGCCCTTCTCTATTTCGGGTCGCGCACCATTGCGGGGCCGATCGACGCGCTCGATGACCCGCTGGCCGAAGGTTATCGTTGGGGCGTGGACCCCAATTCCCCGGATAGCTGAACGTTTTCACGCACTCTTTAGTAGATCCGCGACCGCTTGCAGGGAAAGCGTGACTTCGCCGCGGCCTCTTCCGGCGGCAACTTCGAATCCCACAGCTTGGCGACATAGCGGTCGCCCGCCTTGCCGTTCGACAGGTCGGAGACGAGATACTGGATCGGCGGCACCATGATCTCGGGTTCGAACAGGTTGCCGTCGGCGCCGGTGCGCGTCTTGTCGTTGAGGTCGCCGGGAATCATCTTGGTGTTGGTGGCGCCGCCCGGCAGCAGCGCATTCACCGTCCCGCCGGTGCCTTCAAGATCCTGCGCCATGATCACCGTCTGGCCCTCGGCCGCCCATTTCGACGTGCCATAGGGCAGGTAGCCCTTGCGCTGCATGGTGATGAGGCTGGTGGAGACGTTGACGACACGGCCCCAGCCTTCCTTCAGCAGATAGGGCACCGCCGCCTTGGTCATCAGGAAGATGCCGTTGATGTTGGTGTTCATCATCATGCGCCAGGTGTCGCTGGGGATGTCCCAGAAATGCGGCCGCGCCTTGGTGAAGTCGTTGTGGACATAGGACATGCCGCGGCCGGCGTTGTTCACCAGCACATGGATATGGCCAAACTTCCTGTGTGTTTCGGCCATCACCCGTTCGCAGTCGGCATCGACGCCGACATCGGCCTGCACGGTGATCACACAGTCGGGCCCGCCGATGCGGCGGCAGTCTTCCGCCGTCTGCGCCAGTTCGGCACCCTCGCGCGAGGCGGTGATGGCGACCTTCGCGCCTTCCTGCACCAGGCCCAGCGCCATGGCGCGGCCCAGGCCACGGCCACCGCCGGTGATGATGACGACCTTGCCGCGAATGGACGGATGCATGGACCTCTCCCCGATCTGATTCTTGTGCAGCCGTCATACGGCGGCAGGGTGCGATGCACAATCCCTGAGAAGGCGTCCGTTCACCCTTCGGTCGGCTACGCGGGGGCTGTTCGCGCCGCAAGCCTGCGCTAAGATGCCGCCAATCGCCAGGAAACACTGGCAACCAGAAAATCCTGGAGGACAGCATGACCACCACGGGCAGCGCGCCGACGCGCACAGGTCCCGTATGGACCGACAAGGGCGAGTATCGCGTCGTCGTGGAACCGAGCCCGCGCCGCATCCGCGTGCTGTTCAACGGCGCCACCATCGCCGATTCGCGCAACATGCGCCTTCTGCACGAGACGCGCCATTCGCCAGTCTATTACTTCCCCTTCGAAGACGTGGCGATGCAATACCTGACCAAGACCGCGCACAGCACGCATTGCCCGCACAAGGGCGATGCCTCCTACTGGTCGATCAAGGTCGGCGACAAGGTCGCGGAAAACGCGATCTGGGCTTACGAGAACCCGATCGACAAGCAGCCGGAGCTGAAGGGCCTGTGCGCCTTCTACTGGAATCGCGTCGATAAGTGGCTGGAAGAGGATGAGGAAATCCTGATCCATCCCAAGAATCCCTATTGGCGCGTCGATATCGTCAAAAGCTCGCGCCATGTGCAGGTCAAGATCGGCGGCGAGGTGATCGCCGATTCGAAGCGCCCGATGGTGCTGTTCGAGACCGGGCTGCAGCCGCGCTATTACATCCCGCGCGAGGACGTGCGGATGGACAAGCTCGTCCGCACCGAGCTGCGCACCGGCTGCCCCTACAAGGGCCATGCATCCTATTGGTCGATCAAGACCGGCGACCAGACGCTGGAGAATGTCGTCTGGGCTTATGAAGACCCGCTGCCGGAATCCGAGCGCGTGCGCGGGCTTCTGTCCTTCTGGTCCGAGAAGATCGACGTCGTGCTGGTGGATGGCCAGCGCGTCTAATCATTCGCCCCACTCTTTCTTTTTTCTTTTTTCTTTTTTCTTTTTTCTTTTCCTTTCTCTCCTGCTGCAGGAATCCCCATGCCGATCCAGAAATTCACCTCGCTGCCCGACCTGCTGAAGCGCCCCGAAACCCTCGTCGTTCCGGGCGGCGGCACGGCGCTGGAGCTGCGCCTGGCGCAGCTTGCCGGCTTCGAGGCGGGCTATGTCTCGGGCTATGCCACGTCTGCCGCCGTCTTCGGCGTGCCCGATGTCGGCCTGATTGCCTATAACGAGGTCGAATCCAACATGCGCGCCATCCGCGGCGCCACCGACTTTCCGCTGATCGTCGATTGCGACACCGGCTATGGCGACATTGCCAACGTGCAGCGCACCGTGCGCGGCCTGGAACAGGCCGGCGCCGCCGCGCTGCAGTTCGAAGACCAGAAATGGCCGAAGAAATGCGGCCATATGGAAGGCAAGCTGGTTGAGCCGCTCGACATCGCCGTCGCCCGCATCAAGGCCGCCGTCGCCGCGCGTTCGTCGAAGGACTTCCTGATCGTCGCGCGCACCGATGCGCGTTCGCCGCTGGGCTTCGATGCCGCCATCGACCGCCTGCGCGCCTACAAGGACGCCGGCGCCGACATCCTGTTCATGGACGCGCCCTATTCGCGCGAGGAGCTGGAAAAGACCGCCGCCTCGCTGCCGGGCCCGAAGGTCGCCAACATGTCGGAGACCGGCAAGACGCCGCTGTTCTCCGCCAAGGAACTGGGCGAGATGGGCTACAAGATCGCCCTCTTCCCCAGCAGCACGCTGCGCGTGATGGTACGCAACGTGGCGCTGTTCCTCGGCGACCTGAAGAAGACCGGCGATTCGCGCCCCTGGCTCGACCGCATGGCTTCGCTCGATGAAACCAACGACGCGCTCGGCCTGCCCGAGCTGAATGCGACGGGCGACAAGATCCGCACGGCCTGATTGCCATGGCGACCCCGCAAGGGCGGGTACCGGCGACGGCGGCACTGCGATGCGACCATGTCGCGTTGCAGTGCTATGACGCGGACGCGACGCACCGCTTCTATGCAGACGTGCTGGGCCTGCCGCTGGTCGAATGCCAGTCCGGCGACGACTGGGGCGGCAAGGCCTGGCTGATGATGATCTTCGCGCTCGGCGACGGGCGGCGGCTGGCGCTGTGCAACTTCAAGGGCACGCGCAAGCCGGCACAGCGCGACCGCCCGGCCGACCTGCCGCATGTCGCCTTCGCTGCCGGATCGCGCCGCACGCTGGGGCGCTGGAAGACCCGGCTGCGCGGCGCCGGCGTGGCGATCCAGGAAGCAAGCCACGGCACGCAGCAGTCGATCTATTTCACCGACCCCAACGGGCTGGTGCTGGAAATCACCGCGCCCGCCAGCCGGCCGCAGGCGCGGCCCAACGCCGTCGCCACCGCGCATGTGCGGCGCTGGATCAGCAAGAAGTAGAGTCGCCGCAAGGTTAGTGGACGCGATCCTGCGACGTCGGGCCTTCCTTGACGAAGGCGCGGGCGACGGGTGACGCATGATGGTGCGTCATCTTCCACGCCCCGTCCTCGCGCACGAAGACATTGGTCGCGGCGAGCAGGTTGTTGCCGACCGCCTCGTTGCAGGTGACAAAGGCGACATCGCCATAAAGCAACGCGTGCGGCTCCAGGCAGGTGACGCGGACGCGTGCCTCGTGCCCGCTGTCGAGAATGCCCTTCCAGCTTTCCAGGATGCGGGCGCGGTCGTGCAGCGCCGTCCAGCCGGGATGCGTGCAGGCGACGGGCGCGGTGGCTGCCCACAGCGACTCCATCGCCGCGACATCGCCGGTTTCAAAGGCGCGGTAGAAGGATGCGTTGGCGGCGATGACCGCCGCTTCGTCGGAGGGTTTCTTGGCCATGGGTGCGATGGTGCCTCGCCATCCCCGGCAAGGCGAACCTTAAGTTATCCACAGCATCTGGCGGGCTTTTCTGTGGATAACCACTATATCTAGTGACTGCTCCGTTGACTCCCTGCGCGGCTGGCTTACACCATCCGCTTGCTTCGGCCGTAGCGCCGAGGGCCTTGGGCAACAGTTGCGGTCTGCGTTTCGCGGGCCGGAAGGGGGATGCATGACGGACTGGTTCACCCTGGTGAAAACCTGGATCTATCGCCTGGTGGAGCTTGGCCTCGCGCTGATCGCGCTGGGCGTCATCGTGCAGATCCTGTTCGGCAACACGCCCTTCCTGGGCGCCGACATCGTCGGCAACCTGACCGGCCTGATCGGCGCACTGGGCGAGAATGGCCTGGTCGGCCTGATCGCGCTGGCCATCATTCTCTGGCTCTTCATCAAGAAACCGTAGCGCTCGCGCTGCGGCTTGCATGGCCAGTTAAGAAGCCGTGGCGCTCTCGCCACGGCTTGCTTGGGCGGGGGCCCGGACTCCGGTTGGCGGAAGCCGGGCCCTTCTCTTGTCGGCCTGCAAACAACGGCGCATAACGGCGGCATGACGAAGCCGCCGCGCGAAAGAAAACCGCCGCGCCCGCTCACCGAAGAGCGGCTGCGCAGGGCCGCGCTGCACTATCTCGAACGCTTCACCACCTCGGCCGGCAACCTGCGCACGGTGCTGGAACGGCGCGTGCGCAAGAATGCGATGCAGGGGCTGGACACGCCCGAGGCGGATGCCTGGATCGAGCGCATCGTCACCAATCTGGTCACCGCCGGCGTTATCAACGACCGCGCCTATGCCGACATGCGGGCCGCCAGCCTGCTGCGCGCCGGGCGCAGCCGCGCCCGCATCAAGGCGACGCTACAGCACAAGCGCGTCGACCCCGCCGCGCTCGACGGCGCGATGGAGCAACTGAACGAAGAACAGCCCAATGCCGACCTGGTCGCTGCGGTGAATTTCGCGCGCCGCCGCCGCCTTGGCCCCTATGCATCGGGCGATCGCGGCGAACGGCGCCTGAAGGACATGGCGGCGCTGGCGCGGGCCGGTTTTTCCTCGGCCATTGCCCGCCGCGTCGTCGATGCCGAGGATGTCGAAACGCTCACCGCACAGCTGGAGGAAGACGCGTCGTGACCCCGCCCACCCCGCCGCAGCCGATCGTGCAGATCGACGCCTTCACCAACCGGGTCTTCGCCGGCAACCCCGCCGCCGTCTGCCTGCTGACCGCACCGCGCGAGGCCGCCTGGATGCAGGCGGTG
>CAXNFA010000110.1:0-6064 GCA_964201105.1 Alphaproteobacteria bacterium
GGTGGAAGCGATCCGCGCTCGGCTCGCGAGCCTGGCCGCGAATGATGGCAATGCGCCGCTGCGCGGGTTGCGCGCGTTGGTCACGTCTGGCCCCACGCACGAGGCCATCGATCCGGTGCGCTACATCGCCAACCGTTCCAGCGGCAAGCAGGGCCATGCCATCGCCGCCGCACTGGTGCGGCTGGGGGCTAGCGTCACCTTGGTCGCCGGCCCGACGCAGGAGCCCAATCCTCCCGGCGTCACAACCGTTGCGGTCGAATCGGCCGAGCAGATGCTGGCGGCAAGCCAGGCGGCGTTGCCTGCTGACATTGCCATCTTCGCCGCGGCCGTGGCCGACTGGCGCGTCGCCGAATCCAGCGCCGGCAAGATCAAGAAAGGCGCGGCGGACCCCAGCCTGCAGCTTGTCGAGAACCCCGACATCCTGGCCACCATCGCCAAGGCCGGGCCACATCGCCCGCGGCTTGTCATCGGCTTTGCGGCGGAAACCGATGCGCTGATCGACCACGCGCAGGTCAAGCGCACGCGCAAGAACGCTGACTGGATCGTCGCCAACAACGTCGCCCAGGGTGCGGTCTTCGGGCAGGCGGACAATCTGGTGCATCTCGTCACGGCCTCGGGGGTGGAGGACTGGCCGCGACTGTCCAAGACAGAGGTGGCGGTGCGCCTGGCGCGCCGCATCGCCGACTGGATGAAAACCCCTGGAAGCAAGGACGCCGGATGAGCGACACCGTCGAAGCCCTGATCCAGCGCCTGCCGCACGCGCAGGACCTGCCGCTGCCGGCCTATCAGACGCCGCATAGTGCCGGCATGGATCTTTGCGCCGCCGTGACCGAGGCGGTGACGTTGGCGCCCGGCGATCGCGCCCTGGTGCCGACCGGCTATTGCATCGCCTTGGATACGGGCTACGAGGCCCAGGTGCGGCCGCGCTCCGGGCTGGCGCTCAAGCATGGCATCACGGTCCTGAATTCGCCGGGCACGATTGACGCGGATTATCGCGGCGAGGTGAGCGTGCTGCTGATCAACCATGGCCGCGAGGCCTTCACCATTAACCGCGGCGATCGCATCGCCCAGATGGTGGTGGCGCGCGTGGCCGACGTGGCGTGGCGCGAGGAGCGGGAATTGCCCGGTTCGGTGCGCGGGCAGGGTGGCTTCGGATCGACGGGCCGGGCCGTCATGCCGGACATGGCAAAGAAATAAGGGGCGGCGATGCTGCGACTTTCCAAGAAGATGCTGTTCGCGCTCGAGGCGGTGGTGGACATCGCCTACAACGCCGGATCCGACCCTGTGCAATCGAAGGAAATCACACGCCGGCAGGGTATTCCACAACGCTACCTGGAGCAGGTGATGCAGCGACTGGTGCATGCGGGCGTGCTGAAGGGTGTGCGCGGCCCGCGTGGCGGCTACCGTCTCGCGCGCGAACGGCGCCGCGTCACCGTTGGTCAGGTCGCCCGGGTGGTGTTCGACATGGAGGACGATTCGGATGTCGACTATCCGAGTGAATCTCCCCTGGGCCAGAAGGTGATTGCGCCGCTGTGGCAGAAGCTTCACGACGACGTCATGGAGAAGCTTGACGCCGTCTCTATTGACGACCTGTGCCGCAAGGCAAACGATGAAGGCATCAAGAGCGACGGTCGCGAAAAACTGGATTACACGATCTGACCATGGCCCGTACCCCCACAGCCCGCTTGACGCCCGAAACGCCGCTGGCCCCTGCGACCCAGAAATGGGGGCGGGGGGTCATCTATGACTCCATCGTCGATACGATCGGCAACACGCCGCTGGTACGGCTGCCGCGCCTGGCCAGTGAACTCGGCTGCAAGGCCGACCTTGTCGGCAAGCTCGAATTCTTCAACCCGCTGGCCTCGGTGAAGGACCGCATCGGCGTCGCCATGATCACGGCGGCCGAACTGGAGGGCAAGCTGAAGCCCGGCGGCACCATCATCGAACCGACGTCGGGCAACACGGGCATCGCGCTCGCTTTTGTCTGCGCCGCGCGCGGCTATCGGCTGGTGCTGACCATGCCGGAAAGCATGTCGGCGGAACGCCGCAAGATGCTGCAGATCCTGGGCGCCGAAATCGAGCTCACGCCCGCCTCGCAGGGCATGCGCGGCGCGATCGAGCGCGCGAAGGAGCTGGTGGCGGCGACCGGTGGCGCCATCATGCTGCAGCAGTTCGACAACCCGGCCAATCCCGCCATCCACCGCGAGACGACGGCCGAGGAAATCTGGACAGATACCGGTGGCATGGTCGATGTGGTGGTGTCGGGCGTCGGCACCGGCGGCACGCTGAGCGGCGTCGGCAGTGTGCTGAAGGCGCGCAAGCCCGGCTTCCGCATGATTGCGGTGGAACCGGAAGACAGCGCCATCCTGTCGGGCGGCCCGCCGGGCCCGCACATGATCCAGGGCATCGGCGCCGGCTTCGTGCCGGGCAACCTCGACCGCGCGCTGATCGACGAGGTCATTACCATTGCCAACGAAACGGCGCTCGATACCGCGCGCCTGGTCGCGCGGCTCGAAGGCGTGCCTGTCGGCATCTCGTCGGGCGCGGCGCTCGCCGCCGCCGCCGAAGTGGGGTCGCGCAAGGATATGGCGGGCAAGCTGATCGTGGTGATCCTGCCCTCCTTCGCCGAACGCTATCTGTCCACCGCGCTGTTTGAGGATCTCTGAGCCGCCGCCATGGAGTTTCGCGAAGACCAGATCCACCGCTATGCCCGGCACATCATCATGCCGGAAGTGGGAGGAACGGGTCAGGCGAAGCTGCTCGACGCAAAGGTTCTGGTGATCGGCGCCGGCGGGCTGGGGTCGCCGCTGGTGATGTATCTCGCAGCGGCCGGCATCGGCACCATCGGTATCGTCGATGACGACACGGTCAGCCTGTCGAACCTGCAGCGCCAGATCGCCCACACCACCGACCGCGTCGGCGAGAAGAAGACGGCGAGCGCAAGGAAGACGGTGCAGGCGCTCAATCCCGACGTCTCCGTCGTGCCGCACGACCTGCGCGTCAACGCGGACAATGTCGGCGCGCTGCTGGAGGGCTATGACATCATTGCCGATGGCAGCGACAATTTCGAAACGCGGTTCCTGCTCAACGACGCCTGCCATTTGCACGGCAAGACGCTGGTGTCCGCTGCCGTGCTGCGCTTCGATGGCCAGCTTGCGACCTTCAAGTCGTATCTGCACGGTGCCAATCCCTGCTACCGCTGCATCTATCCGGAGATTCCACCGCCCGACCTGATTCCGTCCTGCGCCGAGGGCGGTGTGCTGGGCGCGATGGCCGGCGTCATGGGCACGCTGCAGGCGACCGAGGTGGTGAAGGAAGTGCTGGGCATCGGCGAGAGCCTGTCCGGCTCGCTGATCATCTATGACGGGCTGCAGGCCCAGTTCCGCAAGGTGCGGGTGAAACCCGATCCGGCCTGCAAGCTGTGCAGCGCCACGGCCACCATTCACGACCTGTCGCGCCATGCCGCCTGACAATCCCGGCGCGCGCCCCGCGAAACTGTCCCTGATCGTCTTTTCCGGTGATTTCGCGCGGGTGCATTACGCGCTGGCGACAGCCGCCGCGGCGCTCGCCATCGACATCCCGGTAACGCTGTTCTTCACCATGGGCGGTATTGTCGCGCTGCGGCGCATGGATGGGCGCGGCAATCCCGGCTGGCAGATGCTTCCGGGCGCAACGCGCAACGCCCAGTTCATTCGTCAGGGCGTTGCCACCTTCGAGGAGTTGCTGGCGGCTTGCCGCGAGCTTCGCGCAACCTTCATGGTCTGCGAGATGGGCCTGCGCGCGGAGAACCTGACCTCCGCCGACCTGCGCGACGACCTGACCTATGAGGAAGGTGGCCTTGTCACCTTCCTGACTGATGCGCGCGCGGACGGTTCCGTCGTAATGATCTGAGAAGTTGGCGCCGCTGGCGCTTTTACTTCTGTGCGCCGAAATACCAGAAGGTGCCCTTGGACTTGTTGCCGCCGACCGTGCCGACGAATTGCGTCGTGCCCGCCGCGGGAACATAGGTGTCGATGCATTTGCCGGCGGCGAAGCCTGCATCGATCATCAGCTTCTTCGGATCAAGGTCATGCAGCTTGCCGATGAAGGGTTCGGCATTGAAATGCGTGTCCCAGTCATGCACCGAGGCTTCGAAGTCCGACATGTGATTCCATGGCGGCGCTTCGAAATGCAGGCACAGCCCGCCAGGTGCCAGCAGGCGGTGGGCTTCCTTCAGGATGTTCTGCGTCGCCGTGGTCGACGTTTCATGCAGCATGGCGTGGCCGATGACGACGTCGAAATAGCCATCCGGGAAATTGGTGCGTTCGGCATTCTGCTGCGAGAAATGCACGGCCTTGCCCATCGATTCGGCGCGGCCATGGGCATAGCGCAGCATCGGCGCGGCGACGTCGATGCCATGCACCTCAACGCCCGGCCAGGCGTCGCAGAAGGGCAGCGTCGAATGGCCGATGCTGCAGCCGATGTCGAGCACGCGGCGCACCTTCAGCTTCGAGAACTCGCTCTTGATATAGGCGATGGATGTGAGGCCGAAGACATCCATGAAGGGCCCCACCGCGCCGCTGGTGCGGATGAAGACCGAGCGGTCGTAGATCGCACCGGCCATCACGTCGTCGTCGAGACGTTCGGCGAAATAGCCGCCCGGCATCCCATGGATGTCGACCGTGTCGACATAGCGCGGGATCGGCAGGGACGGATCGAGCATCAGCGTGCCGCGCTTGCGGTTTGAACTGCCCAGCCGCTTCGCGGTTTCGACCAGCGCGGGCAGCTGGCGCTCCACCGATTCGGCAATCGCGTCGAACTTCATTTCCTGCGTCAGCAGGCGCAGGCCGCTGGCCAGCTGGCCGAGTGGATCGGCTTGCATCGCCTTGCGGATTTCGTGGCGGTTCTTTGGCGTGCGGCCCTGCTCCTTGCGGAAGGCCGGCTCGACCCGGTTATCGTAAAGCGGGCGCAAGCCAAAGCGCGACATCTGCACGGTTGCCTGGCGCATCGTGGTGAGGAAGCCGCAGCGCGCCGTTTCGTCATGCGTCTGCCGGGGCAGCATCGCGTGGACACCGGGTTCAGCCATGGGTCACCTGCCTTGCATCGAGAAGCCTGATGCACAGGATAGGCGAGAATGCAGGCCTTTTGCAGGCCCTAGAGCAACGTGCTTTTAAGTCGAACCGTCGGGTCGACTTAAATGCACAAAGTTGCTCTAGCCTTTTAAGGGCTTAGAGCAGCTATCCGCCTTAAACCGGGATCGCGTAGCAATCCCAGTTTAAGGCGCGCTGCTCTAGATCGTGGTGCCGGGAATCACGCGGTCGGGCGGCTTGTGCCCGTCCATCCAGGTGCGGATGTTGATCATCACCTTTTCGCCCATGGCGAGGCGGCCTTCGCGCGTGGCCGAGCCCATGTGCGGCAGGACAACCACGTGTTCGAGCCCGAGGAAGCCGGGGTTCACCTGCGGCTCGTTCTCGAAGACGTCAAGGCCGGCGCCGGCCAGTTCGCCCGCCTTCAGCATGGCGAGCAGTGCGACTTCGTCCACCACCTCGCCGCGCGCCGTGTTGATGAGGAAGGCCGACTTGCGCAGCAGCTTCAGCCGCCGCGCCGACAGGAGGTGATAGGTCGCCGGCGTGTGCGGGCAGTTGACCGAGAGGATGTCCATATGGGCCAGCATCTGGTCGAGGCTGTCCCAATAGGTTGCCTCCAGCTCGGCCTCGGTTTCCTCGGCCACGCGGTGGCGGTTGAAATAGTGGATGGACAGGCCGAAGGCGCGGGCGCGGCGGGCGAGCGCGCTGCCGATCCGGCCCATGCCGACGATGCCCAGCCGCTTGCCCCACAGTTTGCGTCCGCACATCCAGGTCGGGGTCCAGCCCTCGAACCGGCCTTCGGCCACCACCTGGGCGCCTTCGACGATGCGGCGGCTGACGGCCAGGATCAGGCTCATGGCCAGGTCGGCGGTGTCCTCGGTCAGGACGCCGGGGGTGTTGGTGACGATGATGCCGCGCGCCACGGCCGCATCGACGTCGATATGATCCACCCCGGCGCCGAAGTTGGCGATCATCTTCAACTGCTCGCCTGCGCCATT
>CAXNFA010000111.1:0-6019 GCA_964201105.1 Alphaproteobacteria bacterium
TGAGCTCGCGGGCGAGCGCGCTGATGGCAATGGTGGGGGACGGCTTGATGCGGCCCAGCGCCGCGGCAAGGAAGGCCATTTTCTGAGGTTCCCGGAAGGGTGCGAACGGGGCCGAAAGCTACGCCCCACCATGCCCCATCGCAACGGGATTCCACGGCTTTTCCATGCGCAAATCGGTGATTCCGCGCAATGGATGAAAAATCTGCCCCGGCACCGCATATTAGGCCCATGACCGACAGCACGACGATCCTGCCCCTGCGCCCCGCCGCCCTGCCGCCCAAGGACCGGGCCGGTATTCCCTTCGACCTCCAGTCCGAGTTCCGCCCCGCGGGCGACCAGCCCGCCGCCATCGAGGCGCTGGTGGCCGGGGTGAAGGCACAGGACCGTGACCAGGTGCTGCTCGGCGTGACCGGGTCGGGCAAGACCTTCACCGTCGCCCACATTATCCAGCAGACGCAGCGGCCGGCGCTGATCCTCGCGCCCAACAAGACGCTGGCGGCGCAGCTCTATGGCGAGTTCCGCAGCTTCTTCCCCAACAATGCGGTCGAGTATTTCGTTTCCTATTACGACTATTACCAGCCCGAGGCCTATGTCGCCCGGACCGACACCTATATCGAGAAGGATTCGTCGATCAACGAGCAGATCGACCGCATGCGCCATTCGGCGACGCGCGCCCTGTTCGAGCGCGACGACGTGATCATCGTCGCCTCTGTTTCCTGCATCTACGGCATCGGCTCGGCCGAGTCTTACGTCGGCATGACGATCCCGCTGGCCAAGGGCCAGAAGATCGACCGCACCCAGCTGCTGAAAAAACTGGTCGAGGTGCAATACAAGCGCAACGACCAGAATTTCGTGCGCGGCACCTTCCGGGTGCGCGGCGATTCGGTCGAGATCTTCCCGACCCATTATGAAGACCGCGCCTGGCGGCTGTCGCTGTTCGGCGACGAGATCGAGGCCATTGTCGAATTCGACCCGCTGACCGGCGAGAAGACCGATGCGCTGGATTCGGTTCGCATCTTCGCCAACTCGCATTACGTCACGCCGCGGCCGACCATGCTGCAGGCGGCGAAGATGATCCGCGCTGACCTCGCCGTGCGGCTGGAGGAATTGAAGGCGCAGAACAAGCTGCTGGAGGCGCAGCGGCTGGAGCAGCGCACCACCTTCGACCTCGAGATGATCGAGGCGACGGGGTCCTGCGCCGGCATCGAGAATTATTCCCGCTACCTCACCGGGCGCAATCCGGGCGAGCCGCCACCGACGCTGTTTGAATACCTGCCCGACAACGCGCTGATCTTCGTCGACGAAAGCCATGTCACCGTGCCGCAGATCGGCGGCATGTATCGCGGCGACTACAAGCGCAAGTCGACCTTGGCCGAATTCGGCTTCCGCCTGCCCTCCTGCATCGACAACCGCCCGCTCAAGTTCGAGGAATGGGACGCGATGCGGCCGCAAAGCGTGTTTGTGTCCGCCACGCCGGGCGACTGGGAGATGGAGCGCACGGGCGGCACCTTTGTCGACCAGGTGATCCGCCCAACCGGGCTGATCGACCCGGTCTGCATCGTGCGCCCGGTGGAAAACCAGGTCGACGACCTGCTGCGCGAATGCCGCGAGGTGACGCAGAAGGGCAGCCGCGTGCTCGTCACGACGCTGACCAAGCGCATGGCCGAGGACCTGACCGAGTTCATGCATGAGGCCGGCATCCGCGTGCGCTACCTGCATTCGGACATCGACACGGTCGAGCGCATCGAGATCCTGCGCGACCTGCGGCTCGGCGCCTTCGACGTGCTGATCGGCATCAACCTCTTGCGCGAGGGTTTGGACATTCCCGAATGCGCGCTGGTCGCCATCCTCGACGCCGACAAGGAAGGCTTCCTGCGCTCCAAGACCTCGCTGGTGCAGACGATCGGCCGCGCCGCGCGCAACGTGGACGGCCGCGTGATCCTATATGCCGACACGATGACGCGCAGCCTGGAAGGCGCGCTGGAGGAAACCAACCGCCGCCGCGAGAAGCAGCAGGCCTATAACGCCGCGCACGGCATCACGCCGGAAAGCGTGAAGAAGAGCATCGGCGACATCCTCGATTCGGTGTTCGAGCGCGCCGACTACCTGACGCCGGACACCGGCGAGGGCGGCGCCCGGCACCTGGTCGGCCACAACCTGAAGACCTATGTCGCCGACCTGGAAAAGCAGATGCTGGAACACGCCTCCAACCTCGAATTCGAGGATGCGGCGCGGATGCGCGACGAGATCAAGCGGCTGGAAACGGCCGAGCTTGGCCTGCCTGGCGAGACGACGATGGAAATCCGCGCCCGGCAGAAGGAACTGAAGGGCAGCGGCGCGCGCTCGACCGGCGGCCGCGCCGGCACGCGATCGAAGCGCGGCAAAAGCCAGCGCCAGATGAGGACGTAACGATGCTCGACCGCCTGTTCCGCAAGGAGAAGGACCGTGGCCCCGAGACGCTGCAATTCGTCAACGACGACATCGCCCAGCAGCAGATGACGATCACCCGGCTGGAACAGGCGCTCGACACGGTCAACGCGCTGCTGCTCGACCACCCCGGCGACGAACGGCTGACGCGCCTGCGCGACCAGGTGGCGGCAAGCAAGGTGCAGCTCGAGGCCAACGTGAAACTGACCACCACCCGCGCCGCGCAATTCGTCGCCTTCATGCGCGGGTTGATGTAGGGGGCGTCCGCCACTCGGCTTTGCCGCATCGTCCCTCCCCCCTTGAAGGGGAGGACAGGTGGGGGTGACGCGGTCGCAACCTCGCTGCTTGAAAGGCCCAGTTCCCCCTACCCTGACCCTCCCCCACAAGGGGGGAGGGAAGAGTGTTCTACGCCGCTTTCTTCACCGCGCCCTTGCCGCGCACCTCGGCCTCCTCAAACTCTGCCGCGGCAATCGCGCGGTCGAGCGCGGCGCGCAGGGCCCTGGCCGACTCCAGCGTCAGCTCGACGCCGGCGCGGGCACTGCCCGCATCGACGAAATCCAGCGTGATCACATCCTCCAGCGGCGCGTGGCGCGCATGGTCATAGGTGACCACGGCCTGGGCCAGCGTGAACCAGTCGTCACCGCGCTGCGCCATGCCTTCGGCGCGGATGATCTCGACAATCGACGTGCACATGGTGCGACTCCCTATGCGAGATGCTTGCCGAAGAAGGCGAAGATCTTCGCCCAGCCGTCATTGGTCTGCTCGACGCGATAGATCGGCCGGTTCCAGTAGAAGAAGCCGTGGCCCGCCCCGTCATAGCGGTAGAATTCATAGACCTTGCTGTGCTGCTGCAGCGCGACCTCATGCGCGTTGACCTGCTCGGGGCTGGGCGCGCGGTCGTCGTTGCCGAAGATGCCAAGCAGCGGGCAGCTGAGGTTGTTGGTCATGTCGATCGGCGGGATCGGCGTCTTCGCGTTCAGTTCCTCGCGCGTCATCACCACGCGGCCGCCCCACAGGTCGGCGCAGGCATCGACATCGCTGCGCGTGCTGGCATAGACCAGCGCATGGCGCCCGCCAGAGCAGGAGCCGATGACGCCGACCTTGCCGTTGCTCTGCGGCTGGGCGCGCAGCCAGGCCACGGCGCCCGCCGTGTCGCCGACCATCTGCGCGTCGGAAATGCCGCCTTCGGCGCGGACGCGCGCCGCCGCGTCATCCGGGCTGTTGCCGGGCGCGCGCTCATAGAGGTTGTGGCTGACGGCGAAATAGCCGTTGTGGGCGAAGCGCCGCGTGAACTCGATGTAAAGCTCGTCCCAGCCCGGCGCATGATGGATCAGCACCACGCCGGGAAATGGCCCCCGGCCTTCGGGGCGGGCGGCATAGGCGGACATCGGCGTGCCGCCGTCGCCCTTGATCGTCACATTCTCGCAGGTCATGCCTCGGTAGAAGGTCATCGGCGCTCTCCAGTCGGATTGGACGGCCAGTATTTGGCAGCGCCGGGTCCGGGGCAACGGAATCCAGCCCTTTCACGCCGTCGCTGTTAGCATTGTGTTCACCTTCCCCGGCGACACTGCGACGCGGTGGAGACCGCCATGACGCATCCGGAATTCCGCGCCGACGACCCGCCCGCCCTCATCGCGGACGCCGTGCATCGCTTTGGCTGCGCCCTGGTGCGCGGGTTGTTTCCCGCCGCGCTGGCCGCCCGGTGGCGCGAGCGCGCGACGCGGAACTTCGCCCTGCTCGACTTGCTGAAGCCCGACAGCCAGGCCAGCGACCTCGATGTCGGCTTCCTCGACGAATCGCCGCGCGAGGTCGAGGTAGAGGGCCGCGGCATCAAGACGTCGGTCGCCATCTGGTCGGCCATCGACGCGGGCTTCTATGCGCAGAATCCCGGCTTCTTCCAGCATAGCGTGCTGCATCAAGTGGCCGCATCCGCCCTGGTGCCGGTGCTGCGCGCGGTCTTCGACGGACCCATCGCCTTTTCCCATGACGCCTCGCGCTTGCGCCGCCATGCACCGGCCATCGCCCACCAGCGCCTGCACCTGCACCAGGACGCGGCATCGGCGGATTATGGCGAGCGCCTTGTGGTGACCTGCTGGACGCCCTTCATGGATTGCGGCAAGGACGCGCCCGGCCTGCAGGTCTATCCCCGCCGGCTCGACACGCTGCTGCCCACCAAGCGCGCGAAATGGCACGCGCGCGAGGATGCACTGCAGCCCTTCAAGGCCGACATGTGGAAGCCGGTCTTCGCCGCCGGCGATGCCCTGCTGTTCACGGCCAACACGCTGCATGGCACGCACCTGACCGACGACATGCACGCCTGGCGCTACAGCCTGGACGTGCGCGCGCACCGGCCGGGACTCGGCCCCCGCTTCATGGACGGCCAGCCGGATTTCTCCGTCGCCGCGGATATCTAAAACCGGAGAGTGCGAAGCGACAGACCACACGCCGCTGACGTCCATTGAGTTTGATTGACTTCGCAGCATGGCGATTCACAATTGTCCCCCTTGCTGCCGGATGCAGCGGCGTGGTGGGCACACATGACAATTCCCGACTATCAGAGCTTGATGCTGCCGGTGCTGAAGATCGGTGCAGCCCAGGAAACGGCGGCTTCGGCTGCTGTCGCGGCGCTTGCCGATGAATTTCGTCTGACCGAAGCCGAGCGCAGCGAGCAGATGCCCAGTGGCAGGGGGTCGGAGACACGCTTCGCTAACCGGGTCCATTGGGCAATTACCTATCTGGTCCATGCAAAGCTCATGATCCGGCCTCGGCGGGGTTTCTTTGTGGCAACCTCTGCGGGCAGGGAGATGCTGGCTCGCAATCCTGCGAAGATCGACAATCGAGTTCTGGCGAAAATCCCAGAGTTTGCCGCGTGGACTGGCCGGAGTCGGACCAAGCCCAGTGAACAGCAGGATCAAGCACCCTCCGGTGACGCCGCGATGCGCACCGCGCCACTGCCTCTCAGCGATACACGGACTCCGCACGAGCGGATGGAAAGCGACTTTCAGGAGTTGGACGCAACGCTGCGGGACGCACTGTTGCAGCGTGTGACGGGTATATCGCCGGCGGCCTTTGAATACCTGATCGTCGATTTACTCGTTTCGATGGGTTATGGCGGTGGCCGCAAGGGCGCGGTGAAGGCTATTGGCCAGTCCGGCGACGGCGGCGTCGACGGCGTCATCAATCAGGACGAATTGGGTTTAGATGTCGTGTATGTGCAGGCAAAGCGGTATCAGCCGGAAATTGCCATCGGCCGACCGGCGCTGCAGGCATTTGTCGGTAGCCTCGACGGGCTGACCGCCGGCAAAGGCATCTTTGTTACCACCTCGCGCTTCTCGAAGGACGCACTAGAGTATGTGAAGCGCACTTCTAAGCGCGTCATCCTGATCGACGGCAATCAGCTCACCCAGTTGATGGTGCAGCACAACGTGGGTGTGCGAACCCATGTGGTTTACCAACTGAAGGGGCTAGACGAAGACTATTTCGACCCCGATTCGCAGATCGGGGTTTGACGAAAACCGCATCCGACGACGAGTCCGTGCAGCTTTTCCATCGTGCAATCTTTGCTGCCCAGAGTTAGGGCGTTGTATTCCAG
>CAXNFA010000112.1:0-5976 GCA_964201105.1 Alphaproteobacteria bacterium
AGCGATGGGCGAACGCACGGACGGCGTCGTCGCAATCGCTGCCGCCTATCTGTCCAGCCATGTCACCATCGACATTTCGGACAACGGCCCCGGCGTGCCGGAAACGGCGCGGAAAAACCTGTTCCTGCCCTTCAAGGGCACCGCGCGCTCGGGCGGCACAGGGCTTGGCCTTGCCATCGCACGCGACCTGATCCGCGGCCATGGCGGCGACCTGACGCTGCATCGCACCGGCCCGTCCGGCACGACCTTCCGCCTTGAGTTCCCCGCCAACATCCACGAAATTCGCACCCGCATCGGCCGCGAACAGTCGGCCTGATCGCATCGCGGCGGACAGCATGGCGTGGAATCCGGACCTTTACCTGACCTTCCAGGCCTATCGCGAACGGCCCGCGCTTGATCTGCTGGCGCAGGTCGATCTCGATTCACCGCAGGTGATCTATGACCTGGGCTGCGGCACCGGCGATATGGCGCGGCGCATGGCAGACCGCTGGCCGAATGCGCGGGTGACCGGAATCGATTCATCGCCCGACATGCTGGGAAAATCCCGCGCGGGGGGTGGTCGCGTGTTGTGGGTTCAGGGCGATGTCGCGACCTTCCAGGCCGAACCCAAGGCGGACCTGCTCTTCACCAACGCCGTGTTCAACTGGGTGCCACGGCATGATGTGGTGCTGCCGCGCCTGCTGGCGTCGGTTAAATCAGGCGGCATGCTCGCCTTGCAGATGCCACGCATCTATCAGCAGGCAGCGCAGCGCGAGATCACGGCGGCGGTGCGCGAAGGGCCGTGGCGGGACAGGCTGCATGCGGCTTTTCTTGACGAGCCGGTGCAGCCGCCAGAGGCCTACTACCCGATGCTGGCGCCGCATGCGCGCAGCGTCGATATCTGGGAAACCAACTACATCCATGTGCTGACGGGCGACAATCCTGTCCTGACCTGGATGGCTGCCACCGCACTGCGACCCTTTTACGATGTGCTGGAGGGTGCGGAGCGGCAACGTTTCGAAGATGATGTCGCCGCGCGTCTGCGCCGAGCCTATCCGGTTGAAGCCGATGGCCGCACGCTGTTCCCGCTTCAGCGGCTGTTCATCGTCGCCCGCCGCTAGTCGCCCAGCGCGACACCTTCGCGCCGCCGGTCGGCGCCACCCCATAGCCCGCGCTGGTCGATGGCAATGGTGTGCAGCCCGCTGGTCAGTTCGCCAACCGTCACGCGATGGCCACGCGCCTGCAGGAGTGGGGCAAGCGCCTCCGCTGCCGTCCCCTTCTCCAGTTCCGTGTCGCCGTTGCGGTTCAGAATGTTGGGCAGGTCGATGGCGGCCTGCGGGTCGAGTCCCTGCTCTATCACGCCAACAATGGTCTTCACCGTGTAGCCGATGATGCGCGCGCCACCCGGCGATCCTGTCACCAGGCGCAGGCGCCCGTCGCCGGTGGTGACGATGGTGGGTGACATGGAACTGCGCGGCCGCTTGCCGGGCTCCACCCGGTTCGCCACCGGCACGCCATCGCGCAGCGGTGCCAGCGAGAAGTCGGTGAGCTGGTTGTTGAGAATGAAGCCGCGCACCATCATGCGCGAGCCAAATGGCGATTCGACGCTGGAAGTCATCGACACGGCGTTGCCATCGGCATCGACAATGCTCACATGCGTGGTGCCGGTCAACGCTCCGCCGTCGTCGCCGCTATATAGCGCGCTGCGGCGGAAGGGCGGCTCGCCGGCCCGCGCCACGCCAGCGCTCTTGCCCGGCCGGATCAGGCGGCTGCGCTGGCGCAGGTAGCCCGTGCTCAGCAGACCGGCGACCGGCACGTCGACAAAATCACTGTCGGCGACGTATCGGTCGCGATCGGCGAAGGCAAGGCGACTGGCCTCCGTCAGCAGGTGCGTGCCATCGGCTCCATCCAGTGGTTTGTTCCGCAGGTCGAAAGGTTGCAGCAGGCCCAGGATCTGCAGCGTGGCGATGCCGCCCGATGTCGGCGGCGGCATGCCGCACACCTTGTGCAGGCGGTAGACGCCGCAAAGTGGCGCGCGCCGGACGGCGGCATAGGCGGACAGGTCGTCCATGCTCAGCAGGCCGGGATTGACGGCGGCATTGCGCACGGCCACCACCACCGCGCGGCCGATGGGACCTTCGTAAAAGACATCCGCGCCTTCCCTCGCGATAAGCCGCAACGTGTCGGCAAGCGGTCGGTTGACCAGGCGCTCGCCGGCCTGCCGCGGCGCGCCATTGCGGTCGTAGAAATAGTTCTGTGTCTCGACAAAAGTGGCGAGCATGCGGTCGGTGCGAATCGACTCGTGCAGGCGGGGAGAAACGGGGAAGCCTTCCTCCGCCAGGCGGATGGCGGGCAGGAACAAGTCGCTCCACGGCAATTTACCGTGGCTGCGATGGGCCAGTTCCATCATGCGCAGCACACCCGGTGTTCCGACCGAATGGCCGCCCAGCACGGCATCGTCAAAGCGGCGCGGCGTGCCGGCTGGTGTCAGGAACAGATCGCCGCGCGCTTCTGTCGGTGCGGTCTCCCGCCCGTCATACGCATCGATGCGTTTGCTCTGCCGGCTGTAATGCATCAGGAAGGCGCCGCCACCGATGCCCGACGATTGCGGCTCGACCAGCGTCAGCACCATCTGCACGGCGATGGCGGCATCCACCGCGCTGCCGCCCCGGCGCAGGAGGTCGAGGCCCGCCTGGGCGGCGAAGGGGTTGGCCGCCGCGACCATGTGGTGGGCCGCGAACGTGGGCTCGCCCGCTTGGGCTGACCCGGTCAGAAGGCCGGTCACGACGCAGAAAAGGATGGCCGGAACCCGACCCCAATCAACATGGAGCATGGGGCATTGTCGGCCCTAGAAGGGCGGTTTTCCAAGCGTTGACCCGGGGATGACGCAACGGTACTGTCACAATCGTTTGCTGCGCTGCACAATGCAGCTGTGTGCGGAGCACAATTCTGATGACGATCCGGCCCGGACCGCGCAATGCGATCACTGATGTCGATGGCATTGCCGTCGGCAACGCCGATGATTTCGTGTTGCGGTCGGGCGTTACCGTTGTGCTCCCGGAGGAGCCAGCGGTGGCCGGCGTTGATACGCGCGGCGGCGCGCCCGGCACTCGGGAAACGGACCTTCTCGATCCAGCAAATCTGGTCGACCGCGTCGATGCGGTGGTGCTCAGTGGCGGCTCGGCCTTCGGACTCGACGCGGCCAGCGGCGCCATGGGCTGGCTGGCCGAGCGTGGCCGTGGCTTTGCGGTGGGCCCGGCCCGCGTGCCGATCGTGCCCGCGGCGATCATCTTCGACCTGCTCAATGGCGGCGAAAAGGATTGGGGCGGCGACCCGCCCTACCGCGCGCTGGCACGCCAGGCCTGCGACGCGGCGGGTGCCAGCTTCGCGCTGGGCAATGCTGGCGCTGGCCTGGGCGCCAAGGCTGGCAGGCTGAAGGGCGGCCTCGGTACCGCCTCCTTTGTCACCGACGATGGCATCCAGGTGGGCGCGGTCATCGTCGCCAACCCCTTCGGCTCGGTGACGATGCCCGGCACAGGGTCGCTCTGGTCCTGGGCGCTGGAGCGCGACGACGAATTCGGCGGCCAGCCGGTGCCGCGCGGCCCGGTCGCCGCTGGCGATCTCGACTATGCGGTGCCATCGCCGGTGGGCGGCCAGACCACCATTGGCGTGGTCGCCACCAATGTTGCGCTGACCAAGGCGCAGGCCACGCGCATTGCCATCATGGCGCAGGACGGGCTTGCCCGCGCCATCCGCCCCGTGCATACGCCGCTCGACGGCGACACGATCTTCGTCCTGTCCACGGGCCGCCGCCCGCTCGCCGAGCCGGCGCCTCTGATGCTGGCGCGTATCGGCATGCTGGCGGCCGACTGTGCCGCGCGCGCCATCGGCCGCGCTGTCTTCCATGCCGAAAGCCTCGGCGATTTTCCGTCATACCGCAGTATCCATGGCGCGGCCCTGCGCCAGGGGAAGTAAGGGGAAACTTCATGTTCGTTCGCACGCTGCTCGCCACCACCGCGCTTGGCACCGCACTGGGCCTTGCCCTGCCGGCGATGGCCGCAGGGGATTCGCTGGTCATCGGGCAGATCCTGGAGCCGGTGGGTCTCGATCCTACCATCCGGTCGGAAGCCGCCATCGCGCAGATCACGCTCTACAATATCTTCGAGGCGCTGACGCGCATCGACGAGACGGGCGCCGCCGGTCCCGGCCTGGCGACCGGCTGGACCATCGCGCCCGACTTCAAGACGGTGACGCTGAAGCTGCGCCCGGGGGTCAAGTTCTCCGATGGCACGGCTTTCGACTCTGCGGACGTGAAATTCGCGTTTGAGCGCAACGCGGCCGAGGGCAGCACCAACAAGCGCCGCGCCTATTTCACGAACATGGCGACGATCGCGACGCCCGACCCGCTCACCGTCGTCATCACGCTGAAGCAGGCCAACCCGCAATTCCTGTTCAATATGGGCGAGGAAGTCTCGGTCATCGTTGCGCCGGAGACGGCGGCGACCAACGCCGACATGCCTGTCGGCACCGGACCCTACAAGCTCGACCGCTGGGTGAAGGGCGATTCGGTGGTGCTCGGCCGCAACGCAGGGTATCGCGACCCCGCCGCTGCAAAGCTGAACCGCGTCACCTTCAAGTTCATCAACGATGCCTCGGCTCAGGTCGCCGCAGTGCTGGCGGGCGATGTCGAATACTTCCCCTTCTTCGGCTCGCCGGAAAGCCTGCCCGCCTTTGCGCGCGATCCCCGGCTTGAGGTCATCGTCGGTTCGACTGAGGGCGAGACCGTGCTCGCGATGAACAACAAGAAGGCGCCGCTCAGCGACAAGCGGGTGCGCCAAGCGATTTCCTATGCGCTCGACCGCAACGAGATCATCCAGGGCGCACAGGCCGGCATCGCTGTGCCGATCGGCAGCCACTTTGCGCCGCATCACGCGGCCTATGTCGATCTGACGAATCGCTATCCGCACGACCCGGCGAAGGCGAAGCAGCTGCTGAGCGAGGCGGGCTTCGCCAATGGCATGACACTGTCGCTGAAGTTGCCGCCGCCACCCTATGCCCGCAAGAGCGGCGAGATCGTCGCGGCGCAGCTTGCCCGGGTCGGCATCCGGGCCCAGATCGAGCAGGTCGAGTTTGCCCAGTGGCTTGAGGGCACCTTCACGCAGAAGAACTACGACCTCAGCATCATCGCGCATGTCGAGCCGATGGATATCGGCGTTTACGCGAACCCGAACTATTACTTTCAGTATGACAACGCGGGCTTCCGCGCGCTGATGGAAAAGGCCGATGCCTCGGTCGACGTGGCCGAGCGCAACAAATACCTGCAGGATGCCCAGCGCATGCTGGCGGAGGATGCGGTCAACGGCTTCCTGTTCCAGTTGCCGAAGATCACCGTGCAGCGCAAGGGGCTGAAAGGCACTTGGAAGAACGCGCCGCTCTTCGTCAACGACCTCGGCGCGATGTCCTGGAACTGACGGGCAGCACCCTCAACGAAAAAGGCCCGCTCGAAAGAGCGGGCCTTTTTGATTCACGGTGCAGTCAGCGTTCAGCGAACGTAGATATGGACTTCGTTCGCGAAGGCTTCGCCGCTGGTGGCGGAAGAAATGTTCACCCGGTTGCCTGGCAGTCCCATGTCGGTCAGCGAGCGCAGCACCTGCTCGGCATATTGCTTGGAGCGGTTGCCGGCGAGAGAGACTTCGGCGGGCGAGCCGCGATTCGGCGCCACCGCGACCAGGTCGAACTGGGCGGTCGGGCGCTGCTCGACAGCACGGCTGACGGCGGAATAGAGCGCCTGCTGATAGGGCACGTCGGGTCGATCGAAGCGGATGACCACGAGCGGACGGCGATTGCCAATCGCTGCGGCCGGCGCGCCGCGCGTCGGCGGACCGAAGGAGGCGAGTGCCTGCGGCGCGGCGCTGAGCTGGGCGGCCGAGAAGGCGCGGTTGGCCAGGCTGGGGCCGAACATCTCGCCATTCTTGATGGCCAGCGACAGCGTGGTCA
>CAXNFA010000113.1:0-5964 GCA_964201105.1 Alphaproteobacteria bacterium
CTGCAGATAGGGCACGGCGGGCAGCACGAAGACGCCGGTCGCCGCGGCGACCAGCCCGGTCGCGGCGCCCGCCAGCGGTCCCGCCCAGGTCTCGTGCCGGCGCGGCAGATGGAGCTGCGGTGCGGCAAGCCCGAACACGCCATAAGCGACAAGGGCTGAGCCGAGCAGCGTGCCCGCAAGGCGCGGGTCGCCATCCACCAGCCACCCCGTTCCCGCCAGCGTGCCGCCAAGGATGCCGATGAGCATCGGCCACAGGCGCCACAGCAGCATTCGCACATGCGGCCCGGCAAAGCCCTGCCACAGGTTGGTGGCGAGCGACGGCACCACCAGCAGCGCAGCAGCCTGGGCGGGCGGCATCGCCGAGGCCAGCATGCCCATCGAGATCGTGGGCAGACCAAGGCCGATCGGGCCCTTGACCCAGCCACCCAGCAAAAAGACAGCCGCTACGAAGGGAAGAAGGTATTCGATCATCGGCGACCGTGTGTTGGGACGGCCTGATCCTGCCCGCCGCCGCGACGTGATGCCCGTTCTTTATCCTCGGGCGGCGCTGCGACCGTCGGACGACTCAGGCGGCCGGGCGGCGCTGGCGGCTTTGGCCTGCATCATGCTTTGAAAACAAAGGATAAAATTGGGTTCGTTCCGGCGAAACCTCCTTGCCGGACGCAACGCCGCCTGCCGCATGCTGCGTATTGTTCTTGATTTGTTCTTTTTCGCCCACTAGGGTGGTGGACATGGACACGCCCGTTCACCAGCCCGCCGGCCGCAAGTTCACCCCCGCCCTGCATGAGGCGGGGACCGATCCGCATCCCGATGGCCGGCGCGGCCGCGGCGCCATCAGCAATGCGAGCAGCCGTTTCGATCGCCTGCGCAAGCTGCTGCGCGACAACCACTTCGCCTTCGACGATGACGGCTGGGGCAGCGCCGATGCGCCGCCACCGGCCCTGAAGACCACCGTCAGCATCGACAATACGCGCACCATCCTTGCGAAGAACGATTCGCCCGACGTGCCCTTCGACCGGTCGATCAATCCCTATCGCGGCTGCGAGCATGGCTGCGTCTATTGCTTCGCGCGGCCAACACATGCCTATCTCGGCCTGTCGCCGGGACTGGATTTCGAAAGCAAACTGTTCGCCAAGCCGGAAGCGGCGCGGCTGCTCGCGAGTGAATTGCGCAAGCCCGGCTATTCGTGCCGGCCCATCGCGATGGGCACCAACACCGACCCGTATCAGCCCCTGGAGAAATCCATGGGCATCACGCGGGATCTCATCAAGGTGCTGGCCGCCTTCGACCATCCGCTCACCATTGTCACCAAGTCGGCCCTCGTCGCCCGCGACATCGACCTGCTGGCGCCGATGGCGGAGAAGCGGCTAGTGCAGGTGATGCTGTCCATCACCACGCTCGACCGCAGCCTGGCCCGCAAGATGGAGCCGCGCGCCGCCACACCGCAGAAGCGGCTTGACGCCGTTTCAGCCCTCGCCACGGCGGGCATTCCGACCGGCGTGATGTTTGCGCCGGTGATCCCGGGCCTGACCGACCATGAGATGGAAAGCGTGCTGGAAGCGAGCCGCGATGCAGGCGCCAGCATGGCGGGTTACGTGCTGCTGCGCCTGCCCTATGAGATCAAGGACATCTTCCAGGAATGGCTGGCCGAGCGCGTGCCAGACCGCGCCGCGCGCGTGATGAGCCATATTCGCGCCGCCCGCGGCGGCAAGGACAACGACCCGCATTTCGGCAGCCGCATGGTGGGCCGTGGCCCCTATGCCGAGCTGATTACCAACCGCTTCCGCGTGGCGACCCACAGGCTGGGCCTGAACCAGAAGCGCATCCCGCTCGACACCCAGCGCTTCAAGGCCCCACCAGCCGCGGGCGATCAGCTGACCCTATTCGGCTAAACCGGCGCCAACGGCGGCCAACTCCCGTTCTGGTCGCAAAACACCCTCCAGCGCCGCAGCGATGATTCTGGCCGCGACAAGGGAACCAGTGTCGTTGAAGTGCAGACCGTCATATAGCTCATGTCGCGACCAGGCGTGCAGGGCGGCAAGATCGATCAGCGGCACATTCTCGTCAGCCGCCACCACCCGCAGCCGGTCGTTGAATGCGGCATGGGCCTCGGCCATCGCATCCGGCACGAAGCGGCCCTCGGCATCCGTGGCCGACAGGCGTGCCTGCGTCATCAGGACGGGCTGGATGTTCCACGCCTTCGCCGTGCCCACGAACTGGCGCAGCGCCGCTTCGTAATCGTCGACCCAGCGGGCCAGGATCTCGGACGATGGCGAGGCAGCCGCGCCGCCGCCCGCGCCCATGGCTCGATCCGGTCGAAGCGACCGAGTGGCGCGCTTCACCGCGCGCCAGGTGTGGGGGATGGCTTAGTCGCGCAGGCGCTGGACCGCCGGCTCGATTCCACCGCGCGGCGTGCGCACCGGACCAAGGTCGCGGGAACCGGTCCAATAGCTGCCGTGGCTCGATAGCACACCGAGATCGTTGACCGCTTCCATCAGAACGACCACGTCGGGCCGCAGCGGCACCACCTTGGCGCTCAGAAGCAGGGAGGCGTGCAACGTGTTGTTTCCCGAACGCCCGCCGTTCAGCCCGTTCACCGGCAGGCCCAGGCGCTTTTCCAGCAGGCGCGCCGCGTGATGCGGAAAGCGGTTTTCCGGCTCGACATACATCGTTTCCGTCGTCGAGCCGCCGAGGAAGGCAACGGTGACAGCCGGGTTTGCATGCACCCGCGCGGGCAGGATGAAGCCATCGCCGTCCGTATCGAGCCGGTAAACCGCGCGCGGCTCATGGTCGCCGGAATAGGCGCGGCGGATGTCGGGCGGAGCAAAGGCGAAGCGCGCATGCGGTTGATATTCGCGCAGGATCAGCTCGCGTGGCGGGGCAAACGGCCGCTCGCCCGCACGCGCCACATCGGCGTCGGGCAGTCGGCCCAACACGGTCTCCGTGAGCGCCACACCACCAACGACCAGCCCGGCCAGGAAAACGCCAAAGATTGTTCGCGCGCGCCGTTCCAGCCAGCCACCCGCCCTGCCGTCGATCCGCAAACCACCCACGATTCCCCGCTTCTCCCCCGCAGGCAATCTATCGTTTGCCCGGTTGCGAAACCATGCCCACCCCTCGCTTCCGCTGCGGAATGGCGCTAATAAAAATCATGCCGCGCCGTCCCACTCCTTCCGGCGAAATCGCCCCGTCCCGACGCGGGGCGGGCCCGAGCTTCCGCCTTGAGCGCGACCATGGCGGCCTCGTCGCTGGCATTGACGAGGCCGGCCGCGGCCCGCTCGCCGGCCCCGTCGTGGCGGCCTGCGTGGTGCTTGATCCAAAACGCATTCCGCGCAGCCTCAACGATTCCAAGAAGCTCGATGCCGAGACCCGTGAACAGCTTTTCCTGAGGATCCGGGCTACCGCCACCATCGGCATCGGCGCTGCATCCGTCGCCGAGATCGACCGAATCAACATCCTGCAGGCCACATTCCTCGCCATGCAACGCGCCACGCAGTCCTGTGCACGCGTGCTGGGGCGCTGGCCAGATCTCGCGCTTATCGACGGCAACCGGGCGCCAAAACTCGACTGCGCCATGACCACGGTGATCGGTGGCGATGCGCTCTGCGTGTCCATCGCGGCGGCCTCGATCATTGCCAAGGTAACCCGCGACCGGGCCATGACAGCCCTCGCCCGCCGCCATGGTGGCTATGGCTGGGAAACAAATATGGGCTATGGGACGGCAGTTCATCGACAAGCCCTTGTGTCCCTCGGTCTCACGCCACACCACCGGCGGAGTTTTGCCCCTGTGCGTCCCGAACTACCTGAACAAATGGACATAAACCTCTGACTTGACAGGATGAATCGGCAGACTCAGGATGCCGCCGAAATGACCGCCAAGAAAAGAATCCCGGGCGAACTCGCCCCTGTCGAGCTTCCCCGCAACCGCATCATCAAGGGCGACTGCATCGCCTCAATGAACGCGCTGCCGGCGGGATCCGTCGATCTCATCTTCGCCGACCCGCCCTACAACCTGCAGCTCGGCGGCGACCTGCACCGTCCGAACAATTCCCGTGTCGATGGGGTCGAGGATGCCTGGGATCGTTTCGATTCGCTGGCCGACTACGACAAATTCACGCGCGAGTGGCTCGCCGCAGCGCAGCGCGTGCTGAAGGACACGGGATCGCTCTGGGTTATCGGCAGCTACCACAACATCTTCCGCATCGGCGCGGCGCTGCAGGATCTGGGGTTCTGGATTCTGAACGACGTGGTGTGGCGCAAGACGAACCCGATGCCGAATTTTCGTGGCAAGCGCTTCACCAACGCCCATGAAACAATGATCTGGTGTGCCAAAAGCCGGGACCAGAAGAGCTACACCTTCAACTATCACGCAATGAAGGCGCTCAACGACGACCTGCAGATGCGCTCGGACTGGCTGATCCCGATCTGCTCGGGGCCGGAACGCCTGAAGTCCGATGGCCGCAAGGTGCATGCCACCCAGAAGCCCGAGGCGCTGCTCTATCGCGTCATCCTGTCAGCGAGCAATGTCGGCGACACCGTGCTCGACCCCTTCCTCGGCTCCGGCACGACCGCCGCCGTGGCGAAGCGGCTGGGCCGCTATTACATCGGGCTGGAGCGCGAGGACGACTACATCGCGGCGGCGGAGAAGCGCCTGTCGCAGGTCATCCCGGCGCCCGCCGGCGAGCTTGGCATCACGCCGCAGAAGCGTGGCGAGCCGCGCATTCCCTTCGGCTGGGTGGTCGAGCGCGGCCTGCTCGAGCCCGGCTCGGTGCTGTTCGACGCACGTCGCCGCCATCAGGCCCGCATCCGTCCCGACGGCACGCTGTCGGCCGACGGCGTCACCGGCTCGATCCACAAGGTCGGCGCCCATGTGCAGGGCGCGCCCGCCTGCAACGGCTGGACCTATTGGCATTTCGATGTCGAAGGCGCGACCGTCGCGATCGACGTGCTGCGCCAGAAGCTGCGCGCCGAACTGAACTAGCGCTTTGCCTGCGCCAGGGCGTGGCGCACCATCTTCTTGACGGCGGTGGGCAGCGCCTGCGAGCCGAAATCCTCAGGCTTCACCCAGATTTCGCCGGGCCTTGGAGCGCGTTTTGTGCGAGCTGCTGCAACCTGCACGATAAAGTCGAAATGCGTGAAGCCGTGGCGCACATCGCCGGGCATCAGCGTCCATGCCACATCGACAGGCGCCTGAGCCACCGCTTCGTCCAGTGTCCAGCTTGCGTCCCGCCACGGCGTTGTCGGCACCTCGATCATGCCGCCCAGCAGGCCGTCTTCCGGGCGGCGGCGCAATAGCACCGCCCCATCGGGTCGTGTGACCCAGAAGGCGATGGCGTGGCGCACGGGCTTCGTCTTCTTGGCAGCCCGGGCCGGTAGCGAATCCGCGTCACCCGCAGCGAAGGCCCGGCAGTCATCCCGCCATGGGCACATCAGGCAACGCGGTTTCTTCGGCGTGCAGATCGTGGCGCCCAGATCCATCAGCGCTTGCGCGTAGTCGCCCGCCCGCTGTTCCGGCACCAGCGCGCCAGCCGCTGCGCGCAACGCCGGTTTGGCCACGGGCATTGGTTCCGCAATGTGATAGAGCCGCGCCATGACGCGTTCGACATTGCCGTCCACCGCGCTCGCCTTGCGCCCAAAGGCAATCGAGGCGATGGCGCCTGCGGTGTAGCCGCCAATCCCGGGAAGTTCGCGCAAGCCGTCTTCCGTGTCGGGGAAGACGCTCCCGAACTCGCCTGCCACCACCCGCGCGCAGCGGTGCAGGTTGCGGGCGCGGGCGTAATAGCCAAGGCCTTGCCATTCATGCAGCACGTCATCGAGCGACGCGGCGGCAAGGGCCGCAACGGTCGGCCAGCGGCGCAGGAAGGCCTGAAAGCGCGGGCCCACGGCGGCGACCGTGGTCTGCTGCAGCATGATTTCCGACAGCCAGACGCGATAGGGATCCGGCACCTCACCCGGCAAGGCCCG
>CAXNFA010000114.1:0-5943 GCA_964201105.1 Alphaproteobacteria bacterium
CGTTGGCGCTCGACCTGGGCGCACAGGGCTGGAAGGTGGCGGTGCATTACAGCACCTCGCAGAAGGACGCGCAGGATGTGGTGGCGGCCATCGAGGCCAAGGGGTCGAAGGCCGTCGCGCTCGACGCCGACCTCGCCGATGCCGCAGCCACGCTGGCGCTGGTCAGCCGGGCGGTCGCCGCGCTGGGCCCCGTCACCTGCCTGATCAACAATGCCTCGCTGTTCGAGAAGGACATGCTGCCGACGCTGACGGTGCAGTCCTGGGACGAACACCTCGACATCAACCTGCGCGCGCCGGCGCTGCTGACGCAAGGTTTCGCGGCGCAGCTGCCAGAGGGCGCGAGCGGCAATGTCATCAACATCATCGACCAGCGCGTCTGGAACCTGACCGAGCATTTCTTCTCCTACACGATCAGCAAGGCGGGCCTGTGGGCGATGACGCAATCGGCGGCGCTGGCGCTGGCGCCGCGCATCCGCGTCAACGGCATCGGGCCCGGTCCCATCCTGCCGAGTTCGCGCCAGTCGCAGGCCGATTTCGACCGCCAGTGCGCGGCGACGCCGCTGCAGCGCGGGTCGAGCCCGGAAGAGATCTGCGATGCAGTGCGCTACATCCTGAAGGCGCCGGCGATGACCGGGCAGATGATCGCGCTGGACGGCGGCAGCCACCTGACCTGGCGCGCCGCCACGGTCACGGAATAGCGCCGTGGCCGAGCCTTCCAAGATCCAGCCCCTGCGGCTTGCCGATGCCCTTCGCGGCATGCGCCATGTGTTTGTCCGCGACCTGGTGCTGGAGGCGCGCATCGGCGTCCACCGCCACGAGCACCAGGGGCCCCAGTCGGTTCGCATCAATATCGACCTGACGGTGGCCGAGGGTGACGTGGCGCTGGAGGACCGGCTGGAGAATGTCGTCGACTACGGCCAGATCGTCGCCGGCATCAAGGCGATCGTTGCGGCCGGGCATATCAACCTGGTCGAGACGCTGGCCGAGCGCATCGCCGCCCTGGGCCTGGCCGACCCGCGGGTCGAGGCGGCGCGGGTGCGGGTCGAGAAGCTGCATGTGGTGGCGGAGGCCGAAAGCGTCGGCGTCGAGATCGAGCGTTTCCGTCCGCGCGGCTGACCGAAACCCTGCGAGTTGCTCGCAACAGGCAAAATCCGCATTCCTTCCCAATGGCCCGGGGCGGCCGGTCCTTGGTTTTTGTTCACAGGCCCTTCGCGGCCCGGGGGAATTGGCCCGGATTCCCGCTTCTGGACAAACCGGACCGGCGAACAATGCAGTTGACTTCGTTTTCTGATGAAAAAACAACGACTTGCAATTATTGCCCAGAAAACAGGCAAAACCTACGAAACCTAGGGAATCCGGCGTCGAGACCACCCGGCGGCAGACTTCCCCACATACTTCTCCACAGCAAACGGGGGAAACTTTCACGTCATTGTCACACCGGGGGCCCGCACCTTCCCCCGACCGGCAGGGGTGGCTCCCCGCGCGGGGAATTTCCCTTGGTCCGGCGGGGGTTTAAGGCTTTTTGGTGTGCGCTCCGTTGACCCCCCATCCCGCCGGAGCAATATTTCCCCCCATGGACGAGAAGCCGGCCGCTACGGCTGACGCCCCGCAAAATCCTGACTCCCGGCCCAGCCCGGCCCGCTTCGGCGCCGACGTCATCCGCGACGCGCTGAAGACGTTGCCGGGGAAGCCCGGGGTCTATCGCATGATCGGCCGCGACGGCCAGGTCCTGTATGTCGGCAAGGCCAAGAGCCTGAAGACCCGGGTGGCGAATTACGTCAACGCCGCCGGCCTGTCGAACCGGCTGATCCGCATGGTCAATGCGACGGCCACGATGGAATTCGTCATCACCCACACCGAGGTGGAGGCGCTGCTTCTCGAATCGAACCTCATCAAGCAGTTGAAGCCGCGCTTCAACATCTTGCTGAGAGACGACAAGTCCTTCCCCTACATCATGATTCGCCGCGACCACGCCTGGGCACAGATCGCCAAGCACCGGGGCGCGCGCGACCGCAAGGCGGAGTATTTCGGCCCCTTTGCCTCGGCCGGCTCGGTCAACCGGACTATCTCGGCACTGCAGAAGGCCTTTCCCCTGCGCTCCTGCTCGGACACGACCTTCGAGACGCGCACGCGGCCCTGCCTGCAGTTCCAGATCAAGCGCTGCACCGCGCCCTGCGTCGCCCGCATCGCGCCCGAAGCCTATGAAATGATCGTCGACGAGGCGCGCGCCTTCCTGACCGGCCGGAGCCAGGAGATCCAGCAGCGCATGTCGCAGCAGATGAGTGCCGCGGCGGAAGCCCGCGACTATGAGGGTGCGGCAGTTTACCGCGACCGCATCCGCGCGCTGACCCAGATCCAGGCGCGCCAGGACATCAACGTCGCCAATCTGGCCGAGGCCGACGTCATCGCCGCCCACCAGGAAGGCGGCCAGTATTGCGTGCAGATTTTCTTTTACCGCGCCGGACAGAATTTCGGCGGCCGCGCCTATTTCCCCGCGCATACACAGAATGCGGATTCCAGCGAGGTGCTGACCGCCCTGATCGGCCAGTTCTATGCCAGCCGGCCGCCGCCGAAGCTCGTGCTGCTGAGCGATGCGATCGACGATGTCGACTTGCTGGAAGAGGCGCTGGGCAGCCGCGCCGGCCATCGCGTGCGCCTGCGCACACCGACGCGCGGCGCCAAGGCCGATCTCGTCCGCCATGCGCGCGACAATGCGCGCGACGCGCTGCGCCGGCGCCTCGCCGAAAGCGCGACGCAGCGCAAGCTGCTCGAAGGCATGGCCGAGGTCTTCAAGCTGGAGTCCACGCCCGAGCGCATCGAGGTCTATGACAACAGCCACATCAGCGGCACGCATCCGGTCGGCGGCATGATCGTGGCCGGGCCGGACGGCTTCATGAAGGCGCATTACCGCAAGTTCAACATCCGCGACACGACGCTGTCGCCGGGCGATGACTACGGCATGATGCGCGAGGTGCTGACGCGGCGCTTCTCGCGCCTGCTGAAGGACGACGAGAGCCAGGAGGGCGAGCAGTGGCCCGACCTGGTGCTGATCGACGGCGGCGCCGGGCAGCTTTCAGCGGCGCAATCGGTCTTTGCCGATCTTGGGGTGACCAGCGTGGCGCTCGCCGGCGTCGCCAAGGGCCCGGACCGCAACGCCGGGCGCGAGCGCCTGTTCCTGTCGGACGGCAGCGAGGTGAGCCTCGACGAGCGCGACCCCGTGCTCTATTTCATCCAGCGCCTGCGCGACGAGGCGCACCGCTTCGCCATCGGCACCCACCGGGCACGGCGGTCCAAGGCCATCGGCGTGTCGCCGCTGGACGAGGTGCCCGGCATCGGCGGCAAGCGCAAGAAGGCGCTGCTGCACCATTTCGGCTCGGCGGCCGAAGTGGCAAGGGCAGGCCTCGCCGATCTCGAACGGGTCGAAGGCATCAGCACAACTGTCGCCAAGACGATCTATGACCACTTTCATGGCGAGGGGTGACGGGCCGCAGAGGCCCGCCCCCGCCCCCGTGCTATAGTGCGGGATACAAGGCGCTGATCATGCTGAACCTGCCCAACACCCTGACCCTGTCGCGCATCGTGATGATCCCGGTGATCATCGCGGCCTTCTACCTGCCGTCGCCGGCCGCCAACTGGGTGACGCTGGCCATCTTCGCGCTGGCGGGCGTGACCGACTATCTCGACGGCTATTTCGCCCGCGTGCGCAACCAGTTCTCGGCCTTCGGCCGCTTCCTCGACCCGATCGCCGACAAGCTGCTGGTCACCGCAATCATCGTGATGATGGTGGCGACGGCGCGGATCGACGGCATCCATGTGCTGGCGGCGATGATCATCCTCTGCCGCGAGATCTTCATTTCCGGCCTGCGCGAATTCCTCGCCGGCGTGCATGTCGGCATCCCGGTGAGCCAGCTCGCCAAGTGGAAGACGACAGCGCAGTTCATCGCGCTCGGCCTGCTGCTGGTGGGCGACGCGGCCAGCGCCATCCTGCCGGCGCGCGAGATCGGCATCGCCGCGTTGTGGCTTGCCGCAGCGCTGACGTTCTACACCGGCTATGACTATTGGCGTGCCTCCTTGCGCCACATGCTCCCCAGCAAGGCCGGGGCGGCGGAGTGAAGGTCTTCGGCTTCGCCGGCCACAGCGGCAGCGGCAAGACGACGCTGCTGCGCCGGCTGATCCCGGTGCTGACCGCGCGGGGCTTGCGCGTCTCCACCATCAAGCACGCGCATCACGGCTTCGACGTCGACACGCCAGGCAAGGATTCGCACACGCACCGGGAAGCCGGCGCGACCGAGGTGATGGTCTCGTCGGCCGCGCGCTGGGCGCTGATGCACGAGAATCGCGACGCGCCGGAGGCGACGCTGGAGGACCTGCTGGCGCGCATGAGCCCGGTGGACCTGGTGCTGATCGAGGGCTACAAGCGCGAGGAGCATGACAAGATGGAAATCGTGCGTGGCGCCGACGAGGCGGCGGTGCTGAGCCGGAGCGACAGGCGCATCGTCGCCATCGCCAGCGACAAGCCCCTCGCGGGCGAACGCCTGCCCGTCTTCGACATCGACGATGCCGAGGCGGTGGCCGATTTCGTGATGCAGCATTGCGGCTTTGCGCTGACGCCATCGCGCCGCGCCGCAGGGAGCAGGGCATGAAGCTTTTGTATTTCGCCTGGCTGCGCCAGAAGGTCGGCCTGCCGGAGGAAACCGTCACGCCGCCCGCCGGCACCGCCACGGTGGGCGCGCTCATTGACTGGCTGAAGACGCGCGGGCCGGGCTACCAGACCGCCTTTGCCGACCTCGACATCGTGCGCATCGCGGTGAACCAGGAATACACCGACCTCGACGCCACGATTGCCGCCGGCGACGAGATTGCCTTCTTCCCGCCCGTCACCGGGGGCTGACGCCCATGACCGTTCGCGTGCAGCGCGAGGATTTCGATGTCGGCGCCGAGATCGCGGCGCTGACCGCGAGCAACCCGCGCATCGGCGGCGTGGCGAGCTTCATCGGCCTGGTGCGCGACGTTGCGGATGGAACCGGCGTCAGCGCCATGACGCTCGAGCACTATCCCGGCATGACGGAAAAGCAGCTTGCGGCGATCGTCGCCGAGGCGAAGCAACGCTGGCCGCTCGAAGGCTGCCTCGTCATCCACCGCTATGGCCGGATGGAACCCACGGAGCAGATCGTGCTGGTGGTGACGACCTCGTCGCACCGCCAGGCCGCGCTTGAATCCTGCGCCTTCCTGATCGACTGGCTGAAAACCCGCGCGCCCTTCTGGAAGGTCGAAGACACGGCCCAAGGCGCCCGCTGGGTCGAGGCGCGCGCCAGCGACGATGCCGCGGCGGCGAAATGGGTGAAGACCTAGGCGCGCGCCGCCCTCTTCCGCAGCAGACCAGCAAACACACCCTCATGCTGAGGAGCGATGCGCAAGCATCGCGTCTCGAAGCATGGGACGCTGCATGGCGTTTCACGGCACACCCTTCGAGACGCCCGCTGAGCGGGCTCCTCAGGGTGAGGTTTGGTTGGCTGTTCGTTTTGAGAGAGACCGCAGCAGGTCAAAGTCTCCTGCGATCAGGGCTTCTTTCTTTGCACGGCTCCAGCCCTTCAAACGACGCTCTGCGGCAATCGCATCGGTGATCTGCTGGAATTCCTGGTGGAACACCAAGGTCACCGGTCGTCGCCTGGCAGTGTAGCCGCCAAAGAGACCCGTCTGATGCTCAGCAATACGGTGGTCGAGTTCGTCGCGCGCGGAGCCGACGTAATAGCTGCCGTCGGCGCAGCGCAGGATATAGACGAAGGCGCGGTCCACCATGGTGGACACTCAATGCGAAAGAGCCCTCGCCCTTCGAGACGGCGCTGCGCGCCTCCTCAGGGTGAGGGCTCTTATCTGAAGTACCAGAAAAGCCTACTCCGCCGCGGCCTTCACCTTGCGGCGGACGAGGGCGTCATAGTCTTC
>CAXNFA010000115.1:0-5935 GCA_964201105.1 Alphaproteobacteria bacterium
GGCGGAATTCCTCGAAAAGCTTGGTGAGCTCCCGACACACCGCCGCGTCGCGGACACCCAGAACGTCGGCCATGTCCGCCAGCGTTTCCGGGAGCCGTTGGGCCGATTCGAAGAACACCAGCGTCGCCCTGAGCGTGACAAACTCGGCCAGCGCCGTCCGGCGGGCGGCGGAGCGCGGTGGCAGGAAGCCTGCGAACAGGAAGCGGTCGGTCGGCAGGCCCGCGGCCGACAGGGCCGCCATCACGGCCGAGGGGCCCGGAATGGGGAAGACGGCGATGCCGGCCTCGCGCGCCTCACGTACCAGGCGATAGCCAGGGTCGGAGATCAGGGGCGTACCAGCATCCGACACCAGGGCCACGCGACCGCCGGCGGCCAGACGTTCGAGCAGAACCGGGCGCATCCCCGCGGCGTTGTGCTCATGGTAGGGGAATAAGCGCGTCTTGATGCCGTGGCGATCGAGAAGCCTGCCGGTGATGCGGGTGTCCTCGCAGGCGATCAGATCGGCGCCGCGCAGCACGGCCAGGGCACGGATGGTCACGTCTCCGAGATTGCCGATGGGCGTCGCGGTGACGTAGAGGCCGGCCGCCAATTGAATTGGCTGGGGCGCGTCGGTAGTGTCGGCCGGCACATCGCGGGTACTTTTGGAGGTTTCGGGTGCGCCGTTTCCAGAATCTGGCTTTGGGGTCTGTTCCCCGCCTGCGCGCCTTTTGCTGGGTGGCTGCACTCGTTGTCCTTACTGCCGGCTGTGCCGACCAGAGCATAGGCACGGCGATCCCCACCTTCCTAGGGGGGCCGCGTCCCCTTACCACGCCACATCCCGCGCCGCCGCCCGTTGTCGCAACGCCAGCGCCGGAACCGGCCGGGCCGCCGGTACAGGCCGCGCCGCAGGAGCCCGTGGTCGCCCAGCCCATTGAGCCGGTTCCCGAAACACCTTCGCTAACGCCTCCGGCCGCTGGCCTGGCACTGCGCGCGCCAGGCGAAGGCGGGCCCGTGCGCGCCGCCATCCTGCTGCCGCTGTCCGGTCCCAATGCCGCGCTGGGCCAGGCCCTTCTGCGGGCGGCCCAGATGGCGCTGTTCGAAGTGGGCGATGAGCACTTCGTCCTGCTGCCGCGCGACACCGAAGGCCAGCCCGAGGGTGCGGTCCATGCCGCCGAGCAGGCGCTGGCCGACGGCGCCGAGCTTATTCTGGGCCCCGTCTTCAGCGCCGAGGTGCAAGCCGCGGCGCAGGTAACGCGCAGCCGCAACGTGCCGATGATTGCCTTTTCGACCGACCGCGAGGCGGCCGGCAACGGCGTCTTCCTGATGGGCTTCATGCCCGACCAGCAGGTTCTCCGGGTCATGACCTATGCTGCGCGGCAAGGCACGCAGCGCTTTGCGGCGCTCATTCCAGATACGCCCTATGGCATGGCGGTGGCGAATGCGATGCGTCGCGGTTCCCGCGAACTGGGCGTCGAGTTCAGTCAGCAGGAAAGCTACGCTGGCAATGTCACCGACTTCACCGACCCGGTTCGCCGCGTCGCCAACCATGAGCGCCGCAGGTCGCAGCTGGCACAACAGCGTCGCGAGCTGGAAGCCCAGAAGGATGAGGTCGCCCAGCAGGCGCTCGAACGGCTGAAGGGACAGGAAACGGCGGGCGAACTTGGCTACGACGCCCTGCTGATCGCCGAGGGCGGCGACCGGCTGCGGAGCATCGGTGCGCTGCTGCCCTTCTATGACATCGACCCGCGTAACGTCCGCTTCCTCGGCACCGGCTTGTGGGACGACCCCAATGTTGGCCGCGAGCAGGCGCTGGTGGGTGGCTGGTTCGCCGGACCCTCGCCCGCGGATTTCGAGACATTCCGCAACCGCTACCGCCAGATGTTTGGCGCCGCCGACGTCCTGCCGCGCATCGGCTCGCTCGCCTATGACGCCACGGCGCTTGCCGCCGTTCTGGCACGCGGCGACGTTCGAGCGAACTATTCGCAGGAGACGCTGACCAATCCATCGGGCTTTGCCGGCGTGGACGGCATCTTCCGCTTCGGCGCCGACGGGATCGCCGAGCGCGGCCTTGCCATTATCGAGGTGCAGCGTAACGGCCTGCGCGTCGTCAGCCCACCGCCGCCCAGCTTCGAAGCGCTTACGAACTAGGCAAAAGATCGGACAGGGCGGCAACCACGGCATTGAGGACCGGGCGGCCCTGCGCGGTCAGCCGCAAGCCTGATTCATCCCGCTCCAGCAAGCCTTCTGCGATCAAGGGCGCCAGATCAGCGTCGGGCAGGGCTTCGGCAAGCGTCCAGCCGGTCACGCGGGAAAAGCGCACCGCGGGCACACCATCCGCCAGCCGCAGGCCCATGAAGAGCAACTCTTCCGCCTGCACGCGGCGGGTGAGGTCCTCGCGCAACGAAAGGCCATGCCCTTGCTGCTCCACGGCGGCAAGCCACCGGGATGGGTCGCGGATCGCTTCCGTCGCGTTGCGGCCCGTCGGTCCCGGAAGCCGGCCATGCGCGCCCGGCCCCGTGCCGACGTAGAAGCCGTAGCGCCAGTAAACCCGGTTGTGCCGGCTCTCTTCGCCTGCCCGCGCGTGGTTCGAAACTTCATAGGCCGGCAAGCCAGCAGCCGCGCCCATCTCCTGCGTCAGCGCATAGAGATCAGCGGCGAGATCTTCTTCTGCACCCAGCGACTCGCCCTTCCGCTCGCGCTTGCCAAAGGGGGTGCCGCTTTCAATCGTGAGTTGGTAGAGCGAGAGATGACCGCCGTCGCGCGCAAGCGCCAGGGCTTCGCCGAGTTCCGCCCGCCAGTCTAAGACACCCTGTCCAGGACGCGCATAGATCATGTCAAAGGTGACGCGGGGAAAAACCGCCAGGGCGCGGGCCAGCGCGGCCCTGGCTTCCGCCACCGAGTGTCGGCGGCCCAGAAAGACAAGCGCGTCGTCGCGCAGGCTTTGGATGCCCAGGGAGAGACGATTGACACCAGCATCGCGAAACGCACGAAAGCGATCGGATTCGGTCGCCGTAGGGTTTGCCTCGATCGTCACCTCCACCTCACCCGCAACGGGGAAGACCTTGCGTGCAAAGCCGAGCACTTCACCCACAAGTTCAGGCGGCATGAGCGCCGGCGTGCCGCCACCGAAATAGATGCTGGTAAGCGGCGGCGGCGAAGCGCCGAAACTTCGCGCGGCATGGGCGATGTCGGCGGCGAAGGCGGCGCGCCATTGTGCGACATCGACAGCCTGCTGGCGCCGGACGTTGAAGTCGCAGTATGGGCAAATCGCCTCGCAATACGGCCAGTGGACGTAAAGTCCGAATCCCGCTTCCAGCGACGCGTCAGCCACGGGGTGCGAAGCAGGCCGCGACCAGTTGGCGGAAGGCGACCGCGCGGTGGCTGATCGCATGTTTCGCCGCCGGTTCCATCTCGCCGCAGGTCAGCGTGTTGCCGTCGGGCAGGAACATGGGGTCGTAGCCGAAGCCGTTGGGTCCGCGCGGCGGCCACACCACCGTGCCGAAGAACTTTCCTTCGAAACTCTCGCAGTGCCCGTCTGGCCAGCAGAGCGACAGCGCGGCGACAAAATGCGCGCTGCGCTTGGCTATATCCCTAGCGCCCACCTTCTGCAGCGCGTCCTCTACCTTCTCCATGGCGAGGGAGAAATCCTTCTTCGGCCCCGCCCAGCGCGCCGAATAGATCCCCGGATCGCCGCCCAGAGCATCGACGACCAGTCCGGAATCGTCGGCAAGGGCGATCTTGCCGCTCGCGAGTGCGGCGGCCCGTGCCTTCAGCTCGGCATTGGCGATAAAAGTGGTGCCGGTTTCCTCAGGCTCCGGCAGACCGAGCTCGGCGGCGGAGCGTGTCACCACGCCGAAGGGTTCCAGCAACTCGCGAATCTCGCGCACCTTGCCCTCGTTGTGGCTCGCGACCACCAGTTCGCCGCCGGAGAAATGGCGCGCCATCTATTTCAGCCCGACAGCCTTGCGCTGCATCTTCGCCAGATCCTCGATGCCGCCCTTGGCAAGCTTCAGCAAGGCGCGGAACTGGGCTTCGGAGAAGGGATCCTTTTCCGCCGTGCCCTGCACTTCGACGATGCCGCCCGATGCCGTGAGAACGAAGTTGGCGTCAGCCTCGGCCGTCGAATCCTCGGCATAGTCGAGGTCGAGCACCGCCGCGCCTTCGTACAGGCCGCAGGACACAGCCGCCACCTGGTCGTTGAGCGGCAAGGCCGTGATCAACTTCTTGTCCATCATCCAGGTGAAGGCGCCGTGCAGCGCCACCCAGGCGCCAGTGATTGCCGCGGTCCGCGTGCCGCCATCGGCCTGGATAACGTCGCAGTCCACCGTGACCTGGCGTTCGCCAAAACCGGTCAGGTTGGTCACGGCGCGCAAGCTGCGGCCAATCAGGCGCTGGATCTCCTGCGTGCGACCTGACTGCTTGCCGCGCGCGGCCTCGCGATCGCTCCGCGAGCCCGTGGAGCGGGGCAGCATGCCGTATTCCGCCGTCACCCAGCCCTTGCCCGTGTTGCGCAGGAAGGGCGGCACGCGGGTTTCCACGCTGGCCGTGCACAGGACGTGCGTGTCACCGAAGCGCACCAGGCAGGAGCCTTCGGCGTGTTTGGCAAAGCCGGGTTCGAGCGAGACCTTGCGGAGCTGGTCAGGCTTGCGACCGGACGGACGGGCGATGGATTTGGGCATTCTGTCTCTCCCGCCCCATTTGGGCGCTGGTTTGGCGCGAATTGGCTGGCTTCGTGTAGACGGGCAGGCCGCCGCCGTCCAGCACCGCCGATCATATGTCGAGCCCCTTGCGTTGACGCCCAGCAGGGCCTTTCCTACATTCGAGACGCCTTTGGACAGGCGCCGGACAGCACCAGGCCCCGGAAGCTGCAACGCCCGAGGGACACGATGATCCAGGAACTGAGCCAACGTAACCGCGAAATCTTCCGCCAGCTGGTCGAAGCCTATATGGAGGCTGGCGAGCCCATCGGCTCGCACACGCTGGCCAAGCGCTTGGGCGTACCCCTGTCGCCGGCCACGATCCGCAACGTGATGGCGGAACTGCAAGATGCCGGGCTCCTGTTCTCCCCGCACACCTCGGCCGGCCGTGTGCCGACCCCCCAGGGGCTATCCTTTTTCGTAGACGGCCTGCTTGAGGTCGGCAACCTGACCGAGGACGAACGACGCAACATCGAGGGGCGCATCGCCGGCACGGGGCGCAGCATTGAAGACCTGCTGTCGGACGCCGCAGCCAATCTCTCCGGCCTGTCGAACTGTGCCGGGCTGGTGATCGCGCCCAAGCAGGATGCGCGCCTGCGCCATATCGAATTTGTCGGCCTGTCGCGCGACCGCGTGCTGATCATCCTGGTGACCGAGGACGGCCAGGTCGAGAACCGCGTGCTGGAAACGCCCGCGGGCTGGACGCCATCGACCCTGATCGAGGCGACCAACTACCTGAGCGCGCGGGCGCGCGGGCGCACGCTGGCCGAACTGCGAGGCGAGTTGGTCGCCGAGCAGGAAAGGCAGAAGCGCGAGATCGACCAGCTCGCCAGCCGCCTGATCGACACCGGCCTCGCCGTCTGGTCCGGGCAGGACGACCGCGCCACGCTGATCGTCCGGGGCCGGGCGAATCTTCTGGAAGAGACCAATGCCGCAGATCTCGAACGGTTGCGCGGACTGTTCGATGCGCTGGAGACCCGCAAGGGCATCTCGCAGTTGCTCGACCTGACCAAGGACGCGGCCGGGGTGCGAATTTTCATCGGCGCGGCAAATAACCTGTTCAACGCAGCGGGTTGTTCCGTCATTGTCGCGCCCTATATGGACAGCCGGGAACAGATCATCGGCGCGATCGGGGTCATCGGCCCCACCCGCCTGAACTATGCCCGCATCATTCCGATGGTCGATTATTCGGCCAAAATCATCGGCCGCAGGGTCGGCCAGCGTGACGCTGCGGCCTAGGCCTACGTTCTTCTTTCAGG
>CAXNFA010000116.1:0-5922 GCA_964201105.1 Alphaproteobacteria bacterium
ACGTTCCTTGAAGGCCTTGGGCTCGAAGATATGCATCGAGAACAGGAAGGCCGGCAGGATCGGGTTCGGTTCCGAAGTTTCGAATTCGACAGTGTCCGCATCAATGGCGCGGGCTGCCTTGACGACGCGCGAGATGGTACGTCCGGTGGTGGTGACCTTGCCCTCGTCCGTCAGGTACCAGGTCATCACCGCTTCCACCACGGCGGCGGTCAGCGGCGTGCCGTCGGAGAATTTGGTATTGGCGCGGATGTCAAATTCCCACTTCGTCGGGCTTGTCGTGCGCCATGCAGTGGCGAGCGCCGGAACCATGTCGCCCTTTTCATTGGCGACGGCGAGGAAATCGAAGATCGCGCTGTAGGTGTAATTGGTGATGGCGCCCGCATGGCTGTGCGGCATGCCACGGCTTGGCGGCAGGGTCGCAACACCCACCCGCAAGGTATCGGCCTGTGCCAGGGCCGGCGCGGAAACGCCAAGCGAGGCGAGCGCGGCGGCGCCCAGCAACGCGCTGGCGTAGAAATTCTTCTGCATCAGTGTCTCTCCATGTGATTCTGTTCGCGCCCGGCCACGCAAGGCCGATCGGTGGCCCTGCGGAACAAAAAGTTCCATGGCGTCAACATTTCCTTCTCATTTGGGCCAAAGGTGGGAATAGTGCCGCTCGCCTGACCCAATCACGTCCGCAGCGCGGGCAACACAGGCGGATAGCCAGCAGCCGGGGACAACCATGAGCACCGACGAGCGCGACGAGATCGTCCGCATGATCAAGGCAAATTTCGCCGCCTTTACCGCCCATTCGATCGACGGCATGAAGGCGATGGATCACCCCGATGGCACCATCTGGGACATGTTCGAGCCGGAGCTGTTCGTCGGTGCCGAAGGCCGCGCGCGTTTTCGCAAGAATGACGTCGGCCAGTCGAAAATGCGCGGCAAGCTGACGCTAAATGTGGAAGATCCCGTGCTGGTCGATATCTGGGACAACACCGCCCTGGCCCGATACTACCTCAACTTCTACTATGACCCGCCCAACCCGATGGCGAACCGCATCCGGGTGACGGATGTCTACCAGCGGGTCGATGGCCGCTGGATGCGGCGGCATCATCACGAAGGCACCCTGCCGACCGGCGTGCCGCCGATCACCGAGCCCCCGCCGGTCCGCGAATAGTTCAATCAGAAGTGCTGCGCATCGTCTACCGCCGCCACGGCGATCCCAAGGACGTACTCGAGCAGGTCGATGAGGACGTGGGCGCCCCCGGCGCCGGCGAAGCGATCGTCGTGGTCGAGGCCACACCGGTCCATATCGCCGACCTGAAATGCATTTGCGGCGAACGCAGCTTCCGCTTCCCCCTGCCCGCCACTCCCGGGTTCGAAGGTATCGGCCGGATCGTCGACCTCGGACCGGAGACGCCCGGCCTCCGGATCGGCGACCGCGTCTTCCTTTGGTTCGCGACCGGCATCTGGCAGGAGAAAGTGCGCGTGACGGCCGACACGCTGGTTCCCGCTCCGGAAGGCGATGCCGTGCAGCTTTGCATGCTGCCCATCAACCCGGTCACGGCGCATCTGGTCGTCGAGGACCATGCCCGTCTGCAGCCGGGCGACTGGCTGATCCAGAATGCCGCCAACTCTGCCTGCGGCCTCTACCTGATCGAACTGGCGCGACGGCGCGGCTTTCGCACCGTGAATGTGGTGCGGCGCGCCAGCCTGATTCCGCTGGTTCAGCAGGCGGGCGGTGATGTAGCGATTGTCGATAGCGACGACCTTGCCGCGCGCGTCAACAGCGTCACAGGCGGCGCGCCGATCCGGCTGGGTATCGATGCCGTGGCAGGAACGGCAACCACGCGCATCGGCGAGTGCCTGGCCGACGGCGGCACGGTCCTGAACTACGGCATGATGTCGGAACTGCCGTACCAGCTGCCCGCCGACATGGTCTTCCTGCGCGACATTCGCTTGCAGGGCTTCTTCACGCGCCGCCAGCTGGCCCGGCGCACGCCGGAGGAAAAGGCCGCGATCTACGGTTTCCTTGGCGGACTGATCGCAGATGGGTCACTCACAACCCGCATCGCCGGCACCTTTTCGCTGGATCAGGTCAAGACGGCGTGTGCCCTGGCCGCGCTGACCGGCGATGCACGTCCTGGCAAGGTCGTGCTTGTGCCTGGACACTAAGGACGCAATCGACGGCGCGATTGAAGGGCGGTCCGTGCCCGTGCCACGATACAGGCCTGCACTTCGTGGACAGCGACGGACCGAAATGGCGAATTTTCATCACTACCCGACCAACCAGATGCCGTGGACGGCCGACCCCGGCATTCCCGGCTTCCTCGTGAAGCGGATGTTCACCAACCCGGATACGGGGCAATTCACCGAAATCCATTTCGTGCCGCCTGGCTGGGGCGAAGAGGTCATCGGCGGCAAGCCCTATCGCCACTATCATCGCTCGGTCTACGAGCGTGCGCTGTGCCTGCATGGCGATTTCCCGCATTGGGAGTTCAGCTCGCCCGCCGACACCAAGGGTGAACTGAAGGCGTTGAGCAGCGGCATCTTCATGGACCGCCCGCCGCTGACCATCCATGGCCTGTTCCCGCAACCGAAGTCGGTTGCGGGCGCCGCGACGCTCGCCTGGAACACCGGTGGTGGCACATCGGTCGAGGACCCGCTCGCCAAGGACGAGACCATCGAGGTGCCCTTCGAGAATTTCCACGGCATCAACCTGCCCTTCACCTCGCCCCGCTTCACCCACCTGTCGGACCTGCCCTGGCAGCCGCACCCCCAGGTGGCGGGCTGGAAGCTGAAGATTTTAGGCGAGCGCAACACGCTGGCGCCCGAGGCCGTGCTGGTTTCCATCCCGCCCGACTGGAAAGCAGCGGCGACGCATGGCGTTGCCGGCGCCACGGAACGGCGCTGGATCTTTCTGATGTCCGGCGACCTATCGGTCACCATGCAGGACGGTGCGAAAACGACGCGGATAGCCCTGCGCGAGCACGACTACCTCGACTGGCTGGCACCAGCCAGCCTCACGCTCGACGCCACCCCCACGACGAAGGGCGGTGCTGTTGTTCTCTGTGTCGCCCACAACCTGACCTGAGCCCGGCGCTCCCACACACTCGCCGCTCTGCGGCCAGCCCGACATGGAAAGCACCCGATATGAGTGACGACGCGACACGGCAGGCGGCGGCGTGGTTGTCCACGTTTGGCGCATCCCTCGAAGCCAAGGACAGCAAGGCCGCCGCGGCGCTGTTCGTGGAGGACGGATTCTGGCGCGATTTCCTCGCCTTCACCTGGAACATCATCACCCTCGAAGGGCGCACCGCTATCCAGGCCATGCTCGACAACATGCTGGCGCGCGTTGGGCCCACGGGTCTCGCGGTTGAAGGCACGGCGACGGAGACCGACGGCGTGATCCAGTGCTTCTTCACCTTCACCACAGGCGTCAGCCGGGGCAAGGGCATCCTGCGCCTCAAGGGTGGGCAATGCTGGACCGTGCTGACCACCATGCAGGAGTTGATCGGTTTCGAGGAGCCGCTGGGCCATCGCCGCGACGAGGGCATCCTGCTCGGCGCCCACAAGAATCGCAGCAGCTGGCTCGACGCGAAGTCGCGCGACGAACAGGAGCTGGGCTCCACCCGCCAGCCCTATTGCCTGATCGTCGGCGCCAGCCAGAACGGGCTCGCACTCGCTGCCCGGCTAAAGCATCTCGACGTGCCGACCATCGTGATCGACCGGCAGGAAAGCCCGGGCAGCGCATGGCGCGCCCGCTACAAGTCGCTCTGCCTGCACGATCCGGTCTGGCAGGACCACATGCCCTACCTGCCCTTCCCGCCGGGCTGGCCGGTCTACACGCCGAAGGACCGCATGGCCGACTGGTTGGACATGTATGCCCAGGTGCTGGCGCTGAATGTCTGGAACAACACCACCTGCATGGGCGCCCAGTATGACGTGCAGCGCCAAGAATGGACGGTGACGGTCGAGCGCGATGGCCGGGCGACCACCCTGCGCCCGAGGCATCTGGTTCTGGCGACAGGCCTGTCCGGCCGGCCGCAGATTCCCGAAATAACGGGTGCCGAAACCTTCGCCGGCACGCAACTCCATTCCAGCCAGTATCGCGGCGGCGAAGGGATGGCTGGCAAGCGCTGCGTCGTCATCGGATCGAACAATTCGGCCCATGATATCTGCGCCGATCTCTGGGAACACGACGCCGACGTCACGATGGTCCAGCGCTCACCCACGCTGGTCGCGAAGCTCATGTCGCTGCGCAAGCTCGCGGATGCCGGCCCCTTCTCGGAAGCCGCGTTGCAGCGCGGCGTGACGACGGACGATGCCGATCTGCTGGCTGCGGCCACGCCTTACCGCCTGCTGCGCGATGTCTCGAAAGCCAACTACAAGCGCATCCGCGACCAGGATGCCGAATACTATGACCGGCTGAAGGCTGCCGGATTCCAGCTCACCTTCGGTGAAGACGATTCTGGTATTGCCCTGATGTATGTGCGGCGCGCCGCCGGCTATTACATCGATGTCGGGGCTTCCGACCTGATCGCCAGCGGGGCGGTCCACCTGAAGAGCGGCACGGACATCGCGTCCATTGCGCCCGGCGCTGTGGTGTTCCGCGACGGCAGCGAAGTGCCGGCCGACCTGATCGTCTACGCGACCGGTTTCGAATCGATGGAAAGCTGGGCCGCGCAGTTGATCTCGCCAGCCGTTGCCGATGCCGTGGGCAAGTGCTGGGGCCTGGGCTCCGGCATGCGTGGCGATCCCGGGCCGTGGGAGGGCGAGTTGCGCAACATGTGGAAGCCCACGGCGCAGGAAGGGCTCTGGTTCCAGGCCGGTAACCTGGCCCAGGCCCGCCATTTCTCACGCTATCTGGCGCTGCAGCTCAAGGCGCGGATGGAAGGCATCCCCACGCCGGTCTACCGCTAGAGGCCGTATAGGCCAGTGCGGCAACCCGCACTGGCCGACACAGGTGTCATCAGCCGCTGATCTCGATTCCGTCGAGCAGCAGGCGGCGGTTCCAGTTCTGGAAGTTCTTCACCCGCTTGTTCAAGCCATAGATGTCCACGCCGTGCTGGATATGCAGCCCGATCGCCTCATCATGGGCGAGGCGAACGAGCTGCTTCAGCACCTTCAGGCGTTCGGCGGGATCCATGATCCCGTTCGCCTGGTCGCGCAGCTTCTCGATATTGTCGAGGCAGATCCAGGACGGCTTGTAGGTGCAGCCGTAATTCTGGAACGGCCGCTCGGCATCGAGATACGGATCGACGAAGGCCGAAAAGCCGAAAAGGTGCCCTTCGAATTCGCGGCCCGACCGCTTCAGCAGCATATCGGTGAGCTCGCCCAAGGTAACCGGCAGCACCGTGGTGCGGATGCCGATCTTGGTCAGAGCATCGCCGACCAGCGTGTAGATTTCCTTGTCATAGGGCAGCGAGCCGACCGTAACCTGCATCGCCGTGTCGAAGCCATTGGGATAGCCCGCTTCCGCCAGCAGCCTCTTCGCACCTTCGGGGTCGTAAGGATAAGCCGGGATGGTCGCGTCATAGCCGTTGGTGCGCGGTGTCACCGCCTGATGCGCCGACTTGGTCAGGCCGCTGAGCAGCCCCTGCACGATGTCGTCGCGGTTGATCGCCATGTTGGCGGCCGTGCGCACGCGACGGTCCTTGAAGGGATTGAAGCCGGGCTTCTGTTCATAGAAGGCGACCGTCATGGTCTGGGGCGATTCGAAAATCTCCGCGCGATGGCCAGCATTGGTCAGCGTCTTGATGTCGTCCGGCGTCAGATTCGTCGCCACGTCCATCTGGTCAGAGACAATGGCCTGGATGCGAGTCGCCGCTTCCGTCATTGCGCGAATTTCGAGGTTCTTCGTCTTCGGCTTCTTGACCGCATTCTCGAAAGCCGTCGCCACTAGCAACTCGCTGGACAGCGAGACGACCTTCCACGGAC
>CAXNFA010000117.1:0-5914 GCA_964201105.1 Alphaproteobacteria bacterium
GCCGGCCCGCTCGCGCCGTTTGTCGATGATGGCGAGGTCGGCATCCAGGCGGCGTGCGATCTGGCGCGCGCGGACCACACCGCCGACATCGGGCGAGACGATGATCACGTCGTCGCCGCGGCCGTAGCGGTCCTCGATGTCCTTGGCGAACACCGGCGCGGTGTAGAGATTGTCGGTGGGGATGTCGAAGAAGCCCTGGATCTGGCCGGCATGCAGGTCGAGCGTCAGCACGCGGTCGGCGCCGGCCGTGGTGATGATGTTGGCGACGAGCTTGGCCGAGATCGGCGTGCGCGGGCCCGGCTTGCGGTCCTGCCGGGCATAGCCGAAATAGGGCAGCACTGCGGTGATCCGGCGCGCCGAGGCGCGGCGCAGCGCATCGATGATGATCAGCAGTTCCATCAGGTTGTCGTTCGTCGGGAAGGACGTCGACTGCAGGACAAACATGTCCTCGCCGCGCACGTTCTCGTGGATCTCGACGAAGACTTCCATGTCGGCGAAGCGCCGGATGCTGGCCGAGGTGAGCGGCACGCCGAGATACGCGGCAATGGCCTCGGACAGCGGCCGATTGCTGTTGCCGGCGATCAGTTTCATGCGTGATGTCCCTGGTGGGCGGTGTGAGACGCGGGCCCCGGCGGTCAGGGGTGCCAACGGCGCGCGGACTGTAACAATGGGGGTGCGGGCTGTAAACCGCGCCTGCCCCTTTTCGGCGCCAAAAGGATCAGGGCCCGGGCGCGCTTTTCAGCAGGTCTTCCAGGCCCGCTGCGGCGCCCGTTGCGATGTCATAGGCAAGCGGTCCCCAGCGCCCGTCCAGCTTGCCGGGCAGCACGTCGTTTTCCTGTTCCACCGCGCCGATCTCGCTGCCGTCCGGGTTGAGCACGGCCCAGCGAATGGCCAGGCGTTCACCGTTGGGCGCGGGCGTGACGGTGACCGTGCCGGTGATCAGGGGCACCTCGGCGTCGGCCGCGGCCAGGCGAATACCCCGCAGGTCCAGGGCAGCGATCAGGGCGGTCGCCAGCGCCTCGCGGCCATCGCCCGGCGCGCCGTCGACCGGGCCAAGATGCACGCGGGGTGCGACCTCGGGTCGCGGCAGGCCGACAGGTTCGCCGCCGGGGTCGATCAGCGGCGCGAGTTGTCCGGCGGATGCGAGCGCAAGCGACTCGAGCGTGTCGGGTGCCGCCATACGCCAGTCGCGGTCGGGCAGGCTTTGCGCGACGGAGGCGCGGGCATAGATGGCGCCGCGCGGGTCGCGCACCGCCCAGACGATGCTGACCGACGTGGTGCCTTCGTCGTTGCTGGTGGCCAGCGCCTGGCCGGTCAGCGTGTAGCGGCCCTCTGTGCGCCCGGTTTCCGACGCGGCGATGCCGCGCGCGCGCAGCGCCTCGGCGGTGCGCGCGGCAAGGCCGGTTCCGCTCTCCCCCGGCATGGCGCCGACCGGCAGCACCACGACGCCCCATTGCGGGCCCATGCTGGCAAGATCGTTGAGCGACAGCGGGCCGCGGGGGTTTTCAAACGGTCGCGGCAACGGCTGGCAGGCCGCGGCGAACAGCAGCAGCCCCGACACGGCAAGGCGCAGGGCGCGATTCATTTCTCCAGCGCGATGGCCGAAAGCTGCCGGCCATAGGCCGATTCGCCGCGGTGGGTCGTGCGGCGGAAGCTGTAGAAGCGGTCCTCCGCCGCATAGGTGTCGATGGCCAGCGTGTCGATGCGGGCGATGCCGGCGGCGGCGAGGCGCGCCGCGACATAGCCCGGCAGGTCAAATCGTGGCCGCGTCTCGCCGCCCGAGGGTGTGAAGAAGCGCGCATTGTCCGCGTCCTGCGCCAGGAAGGGCGACGGGAAATCAGGGCCGACTTCGTAGGACTCCTGCGCGATGCAGGGACCAATCGCGGCGGCGATGCGGTCGCGGTGCGCACCCAGCGTTTCCATTGCCGCAATGGTCGCCTCGGCGACGCCGCCCAGTGCGCCCTTCCAGCCGGCATGTGCGGCGCCGATGACGCCGGCGTCGGCATCGAGGAACAGGATCGGCGCGCAGTCGGCGGTCAGGATGCCCAGGCCGACGCCGCGCGTGCGCGTCACCATCGCATCAGCGCGCGGCGGCTCGGCGTCCCACGGCCCTGCCGGTTCCGCCACCGCGATGCCATGGACCTGGTAGACGGTGCAAAGCTGGGCATCGGGCAGGCCGAGCGCGCGGGCGGCGCGACCGCGATTCTCGCGCACCCGCGCCATGTCGTCGCCGGAGCCCAGTCCGCAATTCAAGGTGGCATAGATGCCGTCCGACACGCCGCCGCCGCGCGTGAAGAAGGCGTGCCGTACACCAGGCGCGGCCAGTGTCTTCGATTCGACGATCATGGCAGGCCGGGCAGGGAGCCGAGTTGGGGATGGGCGATGGTCATGGCCTGGAAAAGACTGCCCATCTGGTCGGGGTGGGTCAACCGCGCGCGGGCGGCCTCGATGGCCGCCGCTTCTTGCGGCGCTGCGGCGCTCAGCCGCGCGGCGCGCATGTCGAGTCCCAGTGCCTGCAGGAAGACACCCTGCGCGACGGGGCCCTGAACGGCGGCGCCGGCGGCGCGGGCCGCTGTGGCCAGCGCGGCGAAATCCACCAGCGCGGTCAGGTCGGCGCTGCCGGGGTCGTCCAGCACCGGATGCGCCTTGTGGTCGCGCAGCGCCTGCAGCGTCGCGCGCGGGCTTCCATCGACATAGCCATAGTCGATCAGCAGCGCGGCGCCGCCCTGGCCAGCGATGCGCGCGGCGATTTCCTCGGCCAGTGCGAGTCCCGATGGCGAGGTCTCCCACACCGCGCCAGGCGGCGCGGCGTCAAGCAGGGGTGACGACAGTCCGTCGAATTGCAGCGGCGACAGCACGAAGCGGAAGCCATCGCCATCGCTGTCCACCAGCCGCTCGCGCCAGCCATCCGCCGTGCGCTGGTATTGCCGCACCGGCAGCGCGTCGAAGAATTCGTTGGCGATCAGGATCATCGGGCCCGCCGGCACGCCGGCGATGTGGCTGTGCCACTGCGCCGCCGCGTCCGGCAGCGCGCGAGCCTGGGCCTCGCGCAACACCGGGCTTGTCTCCACCAGATGCAGGCGGATGGCGGCGCGAAAAGCCGGCATCAGACGCGCCGCGCGCAAGGCATCCGCCATCAATGTGCCGCGTCCCGGGCCCAGTTCGACCAGATGCATGGGTGTGGGCGCGCCCATCTGCTGCCACACGGTGGCTGCCCACAAGCCGATCAGCTCGCCAAACATCTGGCTGATCTCGGGCGCGGTGACAAAGTCGCCGCCGGCGCCAAGGGGATCGCGCGTGATGTAATAGCCGTGCTTCGGATGGCCGAGCGCCTCCGCCATGAAACGCGCGACCGGGATGGGCCCCTGCGCGCGGATCAGACCCAGAAGGTGTCCGGCCAGCGCCGTGCGGTTCAACGGACGGCCGGCTTGCGCTGCGTCGCCCACCAGATGAAGCCAAGTCCCAGCGCCAGCAGGGGCAGCGACAGCAGCTGGCCCATCGTCACACCAGCCGCGATGAAACCAAGATGCGCGTCGGGCTCGCGGAAGAATTCGGCGATGATGCGGGCGAGCGCATAGCCGGCCAGGAAGATGCCCGTCAGCAGGCCGGGCTTCTCATGCACCCGCGTGCCATGGCGCAGCGCCAGCATGATGATGCCAAGGACCAGGCCCTCAAGCAGCGCCTCGTAGAGCTGGCTCGGGTGGCGCGGAAACGGGCCGCCGGCCGGAAACACCATCGCCCAGGGCACATCGCTCGGCCGCCCGAACAGTTCGCCGTTGATGAAGTTGGCGATGCGGCCGAAGAACAGGCCCTGCGGCACCGCCACGGCCACCATGTCGGCAAAGCCCAGCAGTGCGATCTTGCGCTGACGGCAGAACAGCAGGATGGCGATCAGCATGCCCGTCAGGCCGCCGTGGAAGGACATGCCGCCCTGCCACAGCATCAGTGCCTGGCCTGGATGCTCCAGGTAGAAGCCGGGCTTGTAGAACAGGACATAGCCGAGCCGGCCGCCGAGGATGATGGCCAGTGTCGCCCACACCAGGAAGTCGTCGACGTCGCTGGGCTTCATCGGCGCGCCCGGCTTCTTCGCCGTCCACAGCAGGTAGCGCCAGGCGATCACCAGCGCGGCGACATAGGCAAGTGCATACCAGCGGATGGCCAGGGGGCCGATGGCGACGGCCACCGGATCGATATGGGGGAAGGCGATGACAGGAAGCATGGGGCTAACCTAGAGCACGGCTTGATGAAATGGAATCGCGCGCGGTGGTTGCGGCGTCGCAGGCCCACAGCCATATTCCGCGGGGACAACAAACGCCCGCGGGCGCGAGAGGGATACCACCATGCAAGGAGACAACCGGCTGTTTGACGATCTGGCGCGGATGGCAAGCGGCGCGGTCAGCGCCCTGAACGGCGTGCGTGAGGATGCCGAATCGCGCATTCGCGAAGAATTCCGCAAGCGGGTCGCCGACTGGGAATTCGTCACCCGCGAGGAGTTCGAGGCGGTGCAGGCCATGGCCCAGGCCGCGCGCGAGGAAAACGAGCGCCTCGGCGCCCGCCTCACGGAACTGGAACGCCGCCTGGCGGCGCAGGACGCGGGCAAGGTCCAGGGCTGAATTTGTTGGGGATAAACCCTGATCCGACAAGGATTTGCCTGAAATCGGCTTGACGCTCGGTCACCCTCACTGGCATACATCTAGTAGCGATATGGGCAGGCCGCCACTATCGTTTGTGCGCCGGAGGGGGTCCATTGCGAACTGTTCCAGTCCGATTCGACCGCACCTTTCGTCTGGGAGGGGTGGGCCGATGAGCACCGTGGACAACGAAGCCACGCCCGTCGCCTTCAATCCCCTCGACATCATCGAACAGATCGTTTCGGCCAACGAGTGGCCCTTCGACCGCTATGACGACGACGAGATGAATGTCGGCGTCGAGGGCAGCTGGACGCGCTACCACCTGTGGTTCGCCTGGCGCCCCGACCAGCAGGCGCTGCAATTCTCCTGCGCCTTCGACCTCAAGGTGCCGCATGACAAGACCCAGGTCATGCATTCCCTGCTCGCGCTGATGAACGAGAAGATGTGGCTTGGCCATTTCGACATCTGGGCCCAGGAAGGCCTCCTGATGTTCCGCCACGCCCAGCTTTTCGGCGGCGGCGCCACGGCGACGTCAGAGCAGATCGAGGAACTGGTCGAAGTCGCCTTGCGCGAAAGCGAACGCTTCTACCCGGCCATCCAGTTTGCTATCTGGGGGGGCAAGTCGGCGGCGGAATCCATCGCCGCGGCCATGCTCGAGACCGAAGGCGAGGCCTGAGGCTCGGGCCTTTCTAGAGGCAGAGCCCATGGACGGTCCCATTCTTCTTGTCGGTTGCGGCCGCATGGGCATTGCCCTGCTGCAGGGCTGGATCGACCGCGGCGTTCCCGCCGCCAGCATCACCGTCATCGAACCCGGCCGCCAGGCGACCGATGCGGCCAGCGCGCTGGGCGTCAGCGTTGTCCCGGAACCGGCGCTGATCCCGCCGGGCCTGATGCCGCGCGTCGTGCTCTTTGCGGTGAAGCCGCAGGTGATGGAGGCGGTGCTGCCCAGCTATCGTGGACTGGTGGGCGAGCGCAGCGTCGTTCTCTCAATTGCGCCGGGCAAGACGCTGGCGCTCTTCGCCCGTCATTTCGGCGACAGCACGCCGGTCGTGCGCGCCATGCCCAACACCCCTGCCGCGGTGGGCAAGGGCATGACGGTGCTGTCTGCCAACAAGGTCGCATCGGCGGTCGACCGTCGCGTCTGCGGCGAGCTGATGGCCGCGGTGGGCGAGGTCGCCTGGGTCGAGGACGAAAGCCTGATGGACGCGGTGACGGCAACCTCGGGCTCCGGCCCGGCCTATGTCTTCCACTTGATCGAATGCCTGGCCGAGGCGGCCGTGGTC
>CAXNFA010000118.1:0-5910 GCA_964201105.1 Alphaproteobacteria bacterium
TGCTTCGACATCAACTTCCCGGAAACGGCGCGGGCGATGGTGCAGCGCGGGGCGGAGATCATCCTTCATCCCACGTCGGAGCCGCACAATGCAGGGCGCACGCCGTGGGACTTCGGCCGACGCACCCGCGCCTTCGAGAATCTCGCCTATGTCGTGTCGGCGGCGATGGGCGGCGAATATCTCAACCACGACGACACGGTGCCGAATCTCTATTCGCGTGGCCATGCCAAGCTGATCAACTTCGACGGCAGCGTGCAGACGGTGGCGGACGGACCGGGTCGAATCGCGCTCGACGGCCGCATCGATCTGGTGGCGCTGCGCCGGGCGCGGGCGAATGCGCGGCAAAACCTGCTGCTGTGGGACGAGCCGTCGGTCTATGCCCATGTCTACGCGGCAGGCCGCGGCATGCCAAATGACCTATGGACGGACCCGACATCGCCCTTCCCCTATCGTGGCATGCAGCCGACCAAGGATGTCATCGCCGCCTACCAGCGCGGCGGCATCTATGTGCCGCCGGCAGGTGTGAAGGCGGCGGAATAGGCACAAAAAAAGGGGAGGGCCGAAGCCCTCCCCGTCTTGTCGAGCGCTGAAGCGATTAGCGCGTCATCTCGATGTCGGTGTAGTTGATCTGCCAGTTGATGTTCTCGTAGTTCTTCACCTTCTTCGAAACGGCGCTCAGCTCCGAGGATTCCTCAAGCCACAGGGCGGGCGCGTTCTCGTGGTAGTAGAGCGCGATCTGGCGCAGCGCCTCGTCACGCTTCTTCTCGTCGAACTCCGAATTTGCCATCGCAATGGTTGGCTCGATCTCGGGGAAGCAGACCCACTTCCGGGCGAAGCCGCAGGAATGCAGGCTGTTGATCGGCCGCATCATGTCGTTCCCCGGCTGGCCATTGAAGTTGTAGTAGAACAGCGTGCCCTCGAACTCTTTCTTGCCGTCGCGCCGCGCCAGCAGGTCGGGCAGCGTGATGGGATTGATCTGCAGCGGAATGCCGATGCGCGTCAGGTCCGCTGCTGCTTTTTCCAGGATGTCCTTGTTGTTGCCGAGCGTGGCGTCGGCCGCCAGCGGGAAGCCGTTGGGATAGCCTGCTTCGGCCAGCAGCGCCTTGGCCTTGGCCGGGTCATAGGCATAGGGCTTGATGTCGGTCTGATGGCCACGCACGGCGCGGGCGGCCGGCTGGCTCGCCGGCACCGCGGTGCCGTTCAGCAGCGTTTCCGTGAAGCTCTTGTCCAGCGCGTAGTTGATCGCCTGGCGCACGCGCTTGTCCTGCGTCGGGCCCGGCTTCTGCGCATGCATGATCAGGGTGTTGACCGCCGCGGTCGGGCCAGCCACCAGCATGCCGCCGGCACGCTCCACCTCGCGGCGAGCATCGGGAATCAGGGACCAGGCCAGATCGACCTGATCCGAAGAGAAGGCCTGCACGCGCGAGGCGACCTCGGGCAGGACCAGCATCTCGATTCCATCGACGTTGCCCTTGCGGAGGGCATTGTCGGCGCGCTTGAGCACGACCTTGGAATCGCTCCAGCTCACCTGCTGGAAGGGGCCGGTGCCGGACGGGTTGCGGCTGAAGCCGTCCCGGCCCAGCGAAGCCCAGGCTTTCGGCGCCACGATCATCAGCGCGCCCATGTCGGCGATCAGCGTCGGCGTTGGCGTCGAGGTGGTGATCTCCACCGTCATGTCGTCGATCTTCTTGGCGCCGGCGAGCGGGCGCAGCGTGCCATACACCGGGCCGCCCTTGGTCTTGCCTTCGTCGGAAATCAGGGTGTTGACGGCGTCCACCAGCGCGTCCGCGGTCAGCGGCTCGCCGTTGTGGAACGTGACGTTGGAACGCATCTTCACGCGCCATGTCGTCGGCGACAGGTTCTGCCAGGACTCGGCCAGGATCGGCTGGGCCTTGCCCGTGCTGTCCACCTTGGCGATGGCGTTGAACATCGCCTGCCAGACGAAGACGGAGCTGCGTGTCAGCGACGTCGTCGGGTCGCCGGCGGACGGCGGCAACTCGGCGGCGCCGATGCGCAGTGTCTGCGCCGCGGCGGGCGCGGCGGCGAGGCTGAAAGCGACCAGCGCACCGGCGGCCGTGGACAGGGAGTAACGCGGGATACGGAACATGGACAAATCCTCTGAGACGGATGCCGGGCCCAGCATGGGTGCGGACATCTAGCTGATCATATGATGAATAAGAACGGGGACTATATTTTTTGGCCTCCCCGAGGTTTGTTCGTGAAGTGTGCAGCGACCTGTGCGTAGCAAACAGCTGACCTTCCGTGGTTGCTGTAGAGCGAGCGCATCATGTCGCCTGACAGCTGCGCGCCCGGACTCATTGTTGAAGATTGTGTGTTCTGCCATCGCTGGCGGGCCGGCTGGCCGTCCATCTGTGATGATGCGCGTGCCCCACCCCGCTCCCCATTTTTTGCTCGCTTGCTAGAACAGCTCCGCCAAAAGGGTCTTCATGGGCCGTTGTCGCCACGCCATTTCTTATTGAGCAACCTGTTTCTAATATCGTAACATTCACTTCCATCATCGGTACACGCCCTTGTCGTCACGACAGCGGCACGGTCGGGACCATGGCCAAAGCCAAAGCGCAGCACGGCGTCAACTCGGTCGAGACCGGCCTGCATCTCGTCACCTGCCTGGCGCTGGCCGGGCGCGCGCAGACGCTAAAGGATCTCGCTGCCGCCGCCAGCATGTCGCCAAGCAAGGCGCACCGCTATCTCGTCAGTTTGAAGCGGGCCGGCCTGGTCGAGCAGATCGAGCCGCTTGGTCTTTATGAACTTGGCCCGATGGCCGTCACGCTGGGGCTGGCGGCGCTGGGGCGCACCGACCTGCATCGCCTCGCCTGGCAGGAACTGGTGCGGTTGAGCGGGTCGCTCGGACTCACGGCGGTGCAGGGCATCTGGGCCGACGACGTGCCGGTGGTGGTACGCGCCGAGCAGCCACAGGGGCTTGTCACCGTCAATGTGCGCACCGGCGGCGTGCTCGGGCTGCTCAGCACCGCGTCGGGGCGCGTCTTCGCCGCCTTCCGGCCGGAAACCGAGATGAAGCCGATCATCGACCGCGAATTCGCCAAGGGCGCGCAGCCGCGCCACATGGGCAAGACGCTGGACCGCGCCGGTTTCGACGCCCTGCTCGACGATATCCGCCGCCGCCACATGGCGCGCACCGAAGGCGACGACAATCTCGCCATCGACGCGCTATCGGGCGCCGTGTTCAACCATGTCGGCGCGCTGGTCGCGGTGATCGCGCTGGTGGGCACCAGCGGTTCCTTCGACCTGCGTTGGGACGGCCCCGTCGCCCGCGCTCTGGGTGAAGCCTGCCGCGGCCTGTCGCGTCGTCTTGGCCACGATCAGCCGAAACCAGAAGAAGAATCACCCATTCCAAAACGGCGCAGTGCCGGAGGAGTACGTTCATGACCCCACGAGACAATGTCGCGCTGAAGGCGCCATCCGATGCGGCGCCGAGCCGGGACGAGCTGATCGCCCGCGCCAGGGCGCTGGTGCCCTTCCTGAAAGAAAACGCGGCGAAGACGGAAGCCACCCGCGCCCTGCTGCCCGAAGTGGTTCAGAAGCTTTTCGATGCCGGCCTGATGCGCTATTTCGCGCCGAAGCGCTATGGCGGCTATGAAGCTGACTGGGGCATCCAGTATTACATCTCGAAGGAACTGGCGAAGGGCTGCCCGTCGACGGCCTGGGTGTCGTCGGTCGTCGGCCAGCATCTCATGCACGCCTCGCGCTTCCCCAGGGAAGCACAGGAAGAGGTCTTCGCCGACGGTCCCGACTTCATCGTTGCCACCTCGTCGGCGCCGAAGGGCGCCAAGGCGCGCAAGGTCGATGGCGGCTACATGGTCAGTGGCGCCTTCGGCTTCTCGAGCGGCATCGATCATTCGAAGTGGGGCATTGCCTTCGGCATGGTCGACAACGTGCGCATGTATTTCCTGCTGCCGCGCAAGGACTATTCGATCGGCGACGTGTGGCACACGATCGGCATGCGGGGCACCGGCACGAAGGATCTCGTGATCCAGCCGGAAGTCTTCGTGCCCGAACACCGTGCCATCATCTGGAATGAATTCAACGCGGCGAACCCGCCGGGCGCCAAGGCGAATGACGGTTACATTTACGCCATGGAATTCGGCCCGCATATCGCCGGCACCAGCCCGCTCGGCCCGATCGTCGGTGCGGCGGAAGCGGCGCTTGAGACCTATCTGGAAATCACGAAGAGCCGCGTGTCCGCCATCGACGGCGGCAAGATCGGCGACAGCGAGCTGATTCATTTCCGCATCGCCGAATGCTCGGCCGAACTGCACGCGGCCGACCTGATCGCCCGCACCGACTTCGACATCCTGCACGAAGCCGGCAAGGCGCGCCGTACCCTGTCGGAGAAGGAGAAATACGAGCTGCAGCGCAACCGCGGCTTCATCGCGGAGTTGTGCATGCGCTCGACCGAGCGGCTGGTGCGCATGATGGGCGCCATGGGCATCTTCGACGAAAATCCGGTGAACCGTTATTTCCGCGACATCCATGCCATGACCACCCAGGTCGGCGTCGCCAAGGACGTGACCTTCCCGCCCTGGGGGCGCTGGGCGCTCGGCGTGCCGCAGAAGTGGTTCTACCAGCAGACCCCGCCCAAGCCGGCGGAGAAGGCCGGTTGAGCGGCCTGTGCTAGTATCGCTGTCACACCGCCTATCGGATTGACGTCCCGTCCGCACACAGGAGACTTCGATGGCTTACCCTTCGGCACCCCTCCGCTCCGGCCAGCGCATGCATGACATGATGCCCGTGGCGGAACATGATGAAATGTCGCGCCAGCTGTTCCTGCAAAGCTTCCTGCAGGACATCGGCGTGCATCGCGAACCCGGCAACCAGACGGTGTGGACGAAGTCGGTGCAGCCGAAGTTCCGCAAGGAACATGGCCGCGAACCAAAAAACTCCGCCGAGATGCGCAAGGCGATGCTGCAGGACCCCTATGTGCAGGTGTGGAGCTCGCTGAAGCGCATCGCCAAGGAAATGCAGTATGAGTCGGTCGGCCCCATGGTCGAACGCCAGCTGCCCGATCTGATCGCCAAGGCGCGGAAATATCGCGACTCCAACCGCAAGCTGGGTTCGCTGATGCTCGACCCGTCGGTGCAGGCGCCGCGCTACAACAGCGAGATCGCGATCCATGCCAAGCCCGGCGGCTATCACACCGACCTGACGGAAGACGATGTCTTCGCCGGCGCCGAATTCGACCGCACGCTCTACATGCTGCAGTGGGGCGGCTACGGCGAATGGTGCGACAACATGGGTGAATCGCTGGCGGACTGGGCGAAGGCGAACCTGCCTGACCTGAAGCCCAGGAAGATCCTCGACATGGGCTGCACCATCGGCAGCAGCACGCTGCCCTGGGTCGATGCCTATCCGAACGCTGACGTGCATGCCATCGACGTGGCGGCGCCCTGCCTACGCTATGGCCATGCCCGCGCCGAGGCGCTGGGCAAGAAGGTGCATTTCAGCCAGCAGAATGCCGAGGGCACCAAGTTCGAGGACGGCTCCTTCGACCTCATCGTGTCGCATATCCTGTTGCATGAATTGTCGCTGAAGGCGATCCACAAGATCTTCGCCGAATGCCACCGGCTGCTGAAGCCGGGCGGCGTCATGCTGCACATGGACCTGCCGCCGAAAAAGGACCTGAGCGCGGTCGGGCATTTCGGTTACGACTGGAACACGCATTATCAGGCCGAGCCCTTCATCACGACGCTGACCGAACTCGACCGTGCCGCGGTGGCGGTCAAGGGCGGTTTTGATCCGAAGAACACCTTCGAGACCTATGTGCCGTCGACGGTGCCGGGCCGCACGAATGAGAAGCGCCATATGTTTGGCGCCCGCAAGTAAGACGCGTCACAACAAGAAGATCCGGGGCCGCGTTGATCGCGGCCCCGG
>CAXNFA010000119.1:0-5876 GCA_964201105.1 Alphaproteobacteria bacterium
GTGTGCGCGCCGCGATCCATCGCGCCGCCACCATGCTGAAGAGCTAGGAGTACGCGTCATGGGTATCCACAAGGAAATCAGCCGCCGCGACTTCGTCATCTCGACCGCCGTTGTCAGCGGCGGCCTCGCGATCAGCGTCTCCTGGGGCGGCGCCTTCGCCGCATCGGGCAGCACCACACCATGGGCAACCCCGACTCCGCCGGACGTTGGGGAGTTCACGCCCTGGCTCACGATTGCGCCCGACGACACCGTCACCGTGCGGGTCAATTCGCCCGATCTGGGCAACGGCATCGTCACGCAATTCGCCATGACGGTGACCGAAGAACTCGAATGCGACTGGGACAAGGTGCGCGTCGAATACGCATCGGCCACCCGCGACTATCTGGAAGGCGGCGTCTATTCCAAGGGCGGCGGCCTGTCCTATTTCAGTGGCCGCTCGACCAGCCCCAGCAAGATGGAAACCATGCTGCAGGTCGGCGCCAGTGCCCGCGAACGCCTGAAGGCAGCGGCGGCGGAACAGTGGAGCGTGCCCGCCAGCGAGATCGAGGCGAAGAAAAGCGTCCTGACGCACAAGCCTTCGGGCCGCACGCTGCGCTATGGCGAGGTGGCGGTGAAGGCTGCGGCCATCAAGCTTGAGGTCGAGCCCAAGCCGAAGCCGCAAAGCGAGTGGACCTTCCTGGGCAAGGCATCGCCGGCCAAGCTGCAGATTCCGATGATCACCAACGGCTCACTGGTCTATGGCATCGACGTTCGCCAGCCGGACATGCTCTATGCCGCGATCCTGCAGTCGCCGGTGCATGGCGGCAAGCTCAAGAGCTACGACTTCGACAAGATCAAGAACATGCCCGGCGTCCGTGGCGTGTCGGTGGTCGATCCGAGCGAACCGCGCAAGATGGCGGACGACAAGGTGAAGTCGCCCTTCCCGCTGGGCCTGAGCGCCCCGCAAAGCGCCATCGCCGTCGTCGCCGACCATTACTGGCAGGCCAAGGTTGCGCTGGATGCACTGCCGGTCGAATGGGACGACGGCCCAGGCGGCAAGTGGAAGACGACGGAGCAGCTCAACAAGGCTGCTTACGACACGATCCAGAAGCCGGGCGAGAAGGCCAAGGTCGAGCTCACGCGCGGCAACACGCTGGAGATCATCGACAAGCAGGCCAAGGTGGTGGAGGCGCAGTATCTCACGCCGTTCAACGACCATGTGACGATGGAACCGCTGAACGGCACCGCGCGCGTCACGGCCGACCGCGTGGACGTGTGGCACCCGTCGCAGCATTCACAGCAGGGCTTCTATATCGCGGCCGAGGAAACCGGCATGCCGCTGGAGAAGGTGTTCTTCCACCAGACCTGGGTGGGCACCGGTTTCGGCCGTCGCGTCTATGGCGACGACGTGCGCATGGTGGTAGCCGTGGCCAAGAAGTTCCCCGGCCGCCCCGTGCAGGTAATCTGGTCGCGCGAGGAAAGCATCCGCCAGGGCCGCTTCCGCGCGCTGATGGCGACCAAGCTGAAGGCCGGCCTCGACAAGGACGGCATGCCGGTCGCCTTCACGTCCTACTCCTCCGGCGCCAAGGGCTTCTCGGTGCGTGGCATTCCGGACGGCCCCTACGCGGTCAGCATCGTTCCGAATGTTCACATCACCTCGGAACCGCTCGACACCCACTTCCTGACTGGCCCGTATCGCGGACCCGGCTATAACTCGAGCGCCTTCTTCCTGGAGACGTTCATCGACGAATGCGCGGCGGCGGCGGGCATCGATCCGCTGGAATACCGGCTGCGGCTCTTCGCCAAATGGCCCGATACCGGTTGGACCAAGTGCCTGAAGGAAGTGGCGACCAAAGCCAACTGGGGCAAGAGCCTGCCCAAGGGCCGCGCTCAGGGCATCGCCATCTCCAACTGGGGCATGGGCGGCAAGCCGGAAGCCGGAACGACCGTCGCTTGCGTCGCCGAGGTCGAGGTGTCGAAGAAGGGCGACCTCAGGATCGTCGCCCTCGACGTGTCCTTCGACACGGGCCGCATCGTCAACGAGGACGCCATTCGCGCCCAGGTTGAAGGTGGCGCCATCTGGGGCGTCAACATGACGGTGAACGAAGGCCTGCGCATCAAGGACGGCCGCATCGTCGAAGGCAATTACGATCAGTATCCGATGGTGCGCATGGCCGACTTGCCGAAGACGATCGGGGTTCATTTCGGTGGCCTGTCGGGCCATGACCGGATGGGTGAGATCGGCGAGCCGCCGGTCGGACCGATCGGTCCCGCCATCGGCAACGCCATCTTCCGGGCCACGGGGAAGCGCCTGCGGACGACACCGTTCCGCGAGCACGACCTCAGCTGGGCGTAAGCAGGAAGCGTCTCTCCTCACAAGGGCGGCTGGTCTCCAGCCGCCCTTTTTCTTTGCCCGCCGCCGGGTTCTAGAATTTCACCACAGTGCGAATCGACTTGCCTTCATGCATCAGCGTGAAGGCATCGTTGATACGCTCCAGCGGCAGGAAATGGGTGATCAACGGATCGATCTCGATCTTGCCGTTCATGTACCAGTCGACAATCTTCGGCACATCGGTGCGGCCGCGCGCGCCGCCGAAGGCTGACCCCTTCCACACCCGGCCGGTGACCAGCTGGAACGGCCGGGTGGCGATCTCCTGCCCCGCACCGGCGACGCCGATGATGGTGCAGACGCCCCAGCCCTTGTGACAGCATTCCAGCGCCTGGCGCATGATGTTCACGTTGCCGATGCATTCGAAGCTGTAGTCCGCGCCGCCCCTGGTCAGCGCCACGAGATGGGCGACAAGATCGCCCTGTACCTCGCGCGGGTTGACGAAATGCGTCATGCCAAACTTCTCGGCCATGGCACGTCGGTCAGGGTTGACATCGACGCCGACGATCATGTCGGCGCCCACCATGCGCGCGCCCTGGATGACGTTGAGGCCGATCCCGCCCAGGCCGAAGACCACGACATTGGCACCGGGTTCGACATGGGCGGTGTTGACCACCGCGCCGACGCCCGTCGTCACGCCACAGCCGATGTAGCAGGCCTTGTCGAAGGGCGCGTCGTCGCGAATCTTCGCCACCGAGATTTCCGGCAGCACCGTGTGGTTGGCGAAGGTGGAGCAACCCATGTAGTGGTGGATCATCTGCCCCTTGTAGGAGAAGCGGCTGGTACCATCGGGCATCAGGCCCTTGCCTTGGGTGACGCGGATGGCCTGGCACAGGTTGGTCTTGCCCGACAGGCAGTATTCGCACTGCCGGCATTCCGGCGTGTAGAGCGGGATAACGTGGTCACCCGGCTTCACCGAGGTGACGCCGCGGCCGACCTCCAGCACGACGCCAGCGCCCTCATGGCCCAGGATGGCGGGAAACAGGCCCTCCGGGTCGTCGCCCGACAGGGTGAAGGCATCGGTGTGGCAAACGCCGCTCGCCCTGATCTCGACCAGCACCTCGCCGTCGCGCGGGCCTTCCAGATCGACCTCGACGACTTCCAAGGGCTTGCCGGCGGCAAAGGCAACGGCGGCACGGGTTTTCATGGCTCACTCCGGCAGACGGAAAAACGGCCCGCATTGTACGGGAGGGCGCATGGATTGCCGCAGGCTTTGTGAAGGATTTCGCGCCAGCCGCCGGAGCCTGTACAAGATGGCAACCTGCCACAAACCAGCCTCCCTCCCATGCTCTTCGGCGTCCCGCTTTCCGAACTGATCTGGCTCGCTGCCGCGCTGCTCGCGGCCGGCGCCATCACCGGTATCCTGGCCGGCGTCTTTGGCGTCGGCGGCGGCGCCATGATCGTGCCGATCCTCTACGAGCTTTTCCGTGTCCTCGACGTGCCGGAGGATGTGCGCATGCCGCTCTGCGTCGGCACCTCGCTTGCGATCATCATCCCGACCTCGTGGCGGTCGTTCAACGCCCATCGGCGCAAGGGTGCGGTCGACATGTCGATCGTGAAGATCTGGGCGGCGCCGGTCGTGATCGGCGTGGTCCTCGGCAGCCTGGTCGCGCGCTACGCCCCGGCGGATCTGTTCAAGACGGTCTTCGTTCTGGTGGCCGGCGTCTCCGCCTTCCGCCTGCTGTTCGGCAAGGACAATTGGGTCATCAGCACCACCCTGCCCGGCCGCGCCGTGATGCGCGCCATCGGCGTCGTCATTGGTGTGCTGTCGTCACTGATGGGGATTGGCGGCGGCCAGCTGTCCAACCTGTTCATGACCTTCTACGGCCGGCCGATCCACCAGGCGGTAGCGACCTCATCGGGCCTCGGTCTGCTGATCTCGGTTCCCGGAGCGCTCGGCTACATCTATGCCGGCTGGCCCAAGGCCGCGGAGTTTCCCGCCGTGGCCGCCCTGCAGCCCCCGCTTGCCCTCGGCTTCGTGTCGCTGATCGGCTTCGTCCTGTTTGTGCCCACCAGCATCTGGACCGCCCCCATCGGCGCCCGGCTGGCCCACGCCTTGCCCAAGCGCCGCCTGGAGGTGGCCTTCGGCCTCTTCCTGGCGTTGGTTTGCCTGCGCTTCGTGGCGACGTTCTTCGACGGGAGCTAGGAGGCTGGCTGGGGCGGGAGGATTCGAACCTCCGCATGGCGGAATCAAAATCCGCTGCCTTACCACTTGGCGACGCCCCATCCGGACGGGGCGCAAATTAGGTCGAAAGGGCCGCCGCCGCAACGCCGGAAGACCGGGCGCGTGCGAGAACCGTCGCCACGGCCCGACCCAGGTCGTCCGCCTCGAGCGGTTTCATCAGGAAGGCCTCGATCCCGCGCCGGCGCGCCTCGTCCGCATTCATCGACGGGCTGTAGCCCGTGCACAGGATGGCGGGCAGCCCCGGGGATATCTCGCGCAGCGCGGCAATCAGCGCATCGCCTGTCATGGCCGGCATGGTCTGGTCGGTGATGACAAGGTCGAAGCTGTCCGGCGCGTCTTGGAATGCCCGCAGGGCTTCCTCGGGGTCGGTCAGCCCGGTGACCGTGTAGCCAAGGCGGCCAAGCGCGCGCTGGCCCATGCGGACGATTAGGAGCTCGTCGTCCACAAACAGGATGCGCTCGCGGCCTGCTGGCATTGCCACCGCCTGCGGCGGCGCCTTGGCTTCCACCACGCCCTCGTGCAGGGGCCAATAGATGTCGAAGCGGGTGCCGGCGCCCTCCGCACTGGTCAGGCGAATGGCGCCTCCGGAATCAACGACAATCCCGTGCACGACCGACAGGCCAAGCCCGGTTCCCTGCCCGCGGGGCTTGGTGGTGAAGAAGGGTTCGAAAATCCGCTCCTGAATCGCCGGTGCGATGCCAGCCCCGTCGTCCACGACGGCAAGATGAAGATAGGCCCCTGGCTTGACCCCCGCCGTCGATGGCTCGCTGCCATCGACGAAGCTCGGCCGCAGCACCACGCGGATGCTGCCTGCCTGATCCCCCAGCGCCTGCGCGGCGTTGGTGCAGAGGTTCATCACCACCTGCTGCAGCTGGGTCGGATCGGCCAGGATGCGAGTCTCGGCGGCATCGACCTCTTGCTCGATGCGGATATGGGCCGGCACCGTGGAGCGAATGAGCTTCAGGACTTCCTTCACGACGGGCTTGGGATCGAGCGGCTTGCGCTCGAGATCGGTGCGCCGGCTGAAAGTGAGGATCTGCTCGACAAGGTCCTTGGCCCGGCGCGCAGCCTGCGCGACCATGTCGGCGTTGTCGCGCGCCTCGGTCCCCGGCGGCAGTTCTTGCTGCAGCAGGCTGCCATAACCCATGATGATCGACAGGATGTTGTTGAAGTCATGGGCGATGCCGCCGGCGAGCGTGCCCAGCGCGTCCATCTTCTGCGCCTGCTGCACCTGCTGCGACAATGCCCGCTGCTGGCTGACATCGCGCAGGGTGAACAGGAGCTGCCGCCGGGCGGCCCGGCGGCGATCATGGACCGACCAGG
>CAXNFA010000120.1:0-5870 GCA_964201105.1 Alphaproteobacteria bacterium
ATCCTCATCCCGCTCTACATGCAGATCCAGTTCCGCCTGCCGGCGAGCCAGGCGGGCCTGCTGCTGATCCCCTATGTGCTTACCGGCACCCTCGGCGCCATGGTCTGCGGGCGCATCATGTCGAACACCGGGCGCTACCGGATGCTGCCCATCTTCGGCCTCGCCAGCTGCACCCTGGGCTGCGCCATGATGCTGTTCGTCGGGCCTACCACACCGCTTGTCTGGCTCGCCGTGCTGATGGGCCTGGCCGGGCTGGGCGGCGGCTTCGCCGGGCCGGTGATGATGGTGGCGGTGCAGAATTCGGTCGATGTGCGCGACCTCGGCACCAGCACCGCATCCATCTCCTTCTTCCGCTATCTCGGCGGCGCCTTCGGCGTGGCGCTGATGTCGGCCGTGCTGATCGCGCAGATGAACGTGCTGCTGGGGGCGATGCCGGGGCTTTCCAGCCTGGGGGCGGAACCGGGCCTCGTCATCATCCGCGGCGGCACGGCGGGGCTGCAGCAGATTCCGGCGGCGCTGCAGGGACCGGCTGACCGCGCCGTTGGCACCGCCTTCCACTGGGCCTTCGGCACCGCCGCGCTGATCGCCTTCATCGCCCTGGTGATCGCGCTGTTCCTGCGCGAGGCGCCGCTGAAGACCACCTCCGGCCGGGCCGATGCCGCGGCGCGCGACACGTCCGCCTGACGCCCGCCGTGTCCGATCCCGCCCCCTCGCCCGCACTGCCGGCGCCACTCACCTATCGCCAGACGGTGGTCATCCTTGCCGGGCTGATGCTGGGCTTCTTCCTGGGCGCGCTCGACCAGACCACCATCGCCACCGCGCTGCCCGCAATGGCCGGCGAGCTGGGCGGGGCCGAGCATCTTTCCTGGGTGTTCGCCGGCTATCTCCTCACCTCCACCGCGGCGACTCCGATCTACGGCAAGCTGTCGGACCTCTATGGCCGCAAGCTGATGCTGCAGGTTGCGATCGTCATCTTCATGGTGGCCTCGGCGCTAAGCGCGCTGGCCGACAGCATGCTGCAGCTCATCGCCTATCGCGCATTGCAGGGCATCGGTGCCGGCGGCCTTATCTCGATGGCGCATGCCACCATCGCCGACATCATCAGCCCGCGCGAGCGCGGCCGCTACCAGCCCTATATCGCCGGCACCTATGCGGTGGCGAGCGCGCTCGGCCCGGTGGTTGGCGGCTTCTTCGTCGACAACCTGAGCTGGCGCTGGATCTTCTGGATCAACATTCCCATCGCCCTGCTCGCGCTCTACCTATCGCAGCGCACGCTGGGCGTGCTCAGCGTCAAGCGGCTGCGCCACCGCATCGACTATCCGGGCGCCATGCTGATCGTTGCCGCCGTGGGTGCGCTCATCCTGGCGCTCAACATCGCCGGGCGCACGGGGCGCTGGCTGCAGCCCGACGTGCTGGGCTTCGCCGCCGCCGCGGTGCTACTGCTGGTCCTGTGCATCGTGCGCGAGCGCATGGCGCAGGATCCGATCCTGCCGCCGCGGCTGTTTGCCAACCACACCTTCGTCGTCGCCAACACCATCAACACGCTGCTGAGCGCCAACAATTTCGGCCTCATCATCCTGATCCCGCTCTACCTGCAGATCCAGTTCCGCCTGCCGGCGAGCGAGGCCGGGCTGCTGCTGATCCCCTTCATGATCACCGGCACCGGCGGCGCGGTGGTCTGCGGCCTGATCATGTCGCGCACCGGGCGCTACCGGATGCTGCCGATCGTTGGCCTCGCCTGCACCACCATCGGCACCGCGTTGATGGTCTTCGTCAACCCGGGGTCGCCGCTGCTGTGGATTGCCGCGCTGATGGCCCTTGCCGGCATGGGCGGCGGCTTCGCCGGGCCGGTGACGATGGTGTCGATCCAGAATTCGGTCGAGGTGCGCGACCTTGGCACCGGCACGGCCTCCATCTCCTTCTTCCGCTCAATGGGCGGCGCCTTTGGCGTGGCGCTGCTCTCGGCGGTGCTGATCGCGCAAATGAACGGGCTGCTCGCCCTGCTGCCCGGCAATGCCGGCCTGGGCCCGGAACCGGGCCTCGCCGTGATCGGCGGCGGCGCGGCGGCGCTCGGCCTTGTCCCGGCCGACCTGCAGACGGCGGCCAGCCGCGCGGTGGACCTCGCCTTCTCCTGGGCCTTCGGCGGCGCCGCGCTGCTCAGCTTCCTGACCCTGGTGGTAACGCTGTTCCTGCGCGAAACCCCGCTCAAGACCATCTCGGGCCGGGCAGCGGCGGCCGAGGCCCAGCGCGACGAGGCCTGATCCTGGCGCAGGGGCGTCCTGCGCCGGACGCAGCCCTGTGGCGGCCTGCCGCGGCAATGCGCGCTTGTGGCGCCCCTCCCGCGCTCCTAAGATTCGGCACCTACGACGTTGATGCGCGCTTCGCTGCAGTCCGGGCTGCAGGCAGGGCCGCTTTTCCCCGAACGGCCCGCCTTGTCCGACGCCGCACCCACTGCCACCGCCGCTCCGCCGCCCAAGCTGACCTACCGGCAGACGGTGATCATCCTGAGCGGGCTGATGCTTGGCATGTTCCTGGGCGCCTTCGACCAGACCAGCATCGCCACCGCGCTGCCGACCATCGCGCGCGACATCGGCGGCGCCGAATATCTCTCCTGGGTCATTGCCGCCTATCTGCTGGCCTCAACCGCGGCGACGCCGATCTACGGCAAGCTCTCGGACCTCTATGGCCGCAAGCCGATGCTGCAGGTCGCCATCTGCATCTTCGTCGGCGCGTCCTTCTGCTCGGCCAATGCCGAATCGATGCTGCAGCTTATCGTCTTCCGCACCATCCAGGGCATCGGCGCCGGCGGGCTCGTGTCGATGGCGCATGCCACCATTGCCGACATCATCAGCCCGCGCGAACGCGGCCGCTACCAGCCCTATATCGCATCCGCCTTCACCATGGCGATGCTGACCGGGCCAATCGTCGGCGGGCTATTCGTCGACCACCTGAGCTGGCGCTACATCTTCTGGCTTAACATCGTGGTCGGCCTCGGCGCGCTCTACATGTCGCAGCGCACGCTGAAGCACCTGGTGGTGAAGCGGGTGCGGCACAGCATCGACTATGCCGGCGCGGCACTGATCGTCGCCACGGTCGCCTGCCTGATCCTGGCCATGTCGATCGCCGGCCAGACCGGACACTGGGACAGCGTGCAGGTCCTGTCGCTGGTTGCCGGGGCCGTCGTGCTTGGTATCGGCGTCGTCATCCGCGAGCGCGTGGCGCTCGACCCCATCCTGCCGCCGCGACTGTTTTCCAACCGCATCTATGTGGTGGCGAACAGCATGAACTTCCTGCTCAGTGCCAACAATTTCGGGCTGGTCATCATGATCCCGATCTTCCTGCAGGTGATGCACCGCATGTCGCCATCGGAAGCCGGGCTGTTTCTGCTGCCGCTCACCGTGACCGGACCGATGGGCGCCATCACTGCCGGACGCACGATGGCGGCGACGGGGCGCTACAAGTTCCTGCCCATCACCGGCCTCACGTTCACCACCGTCGGCACCGCCATGTTGGCGCTCGCCGCGCCGGGCAGCTCGATGCTATGGCTGATGGCGGCGGGCGCGCTAGTGGGCTTCGGCGGCGGCCTTGTCGGCCCTGTGACCATGGTGGCAACGCAGAATTCTGTCGCCGTGCGCGACCTGGGCACGGGTACTTCGTCCATTTCCTTCTTCCGCTCCATGGGCGGCGCTCTCGGCGTGTCACTGCTGTCGGCGGTGCTGATCAGCCAGCTCAATCTTCAACTCAGCCCGCTACCCAACTACGCCAACCTGGGGGCAGAGCCCGGCCTGCACATCATCCGCGGCGGCGCCGCGGCGCTGGATCCCGTGCCGCAAGTGCTGATGGCAGAGGCCACGCAGGCGGTGGTAAAGGCTTTCGACTGGACCTTCCTGATCTGCGCGCTGTTTGCCTTCACCAACCTCTGCCTCGCACTGTTCCTGCGCGAACTGCCGCTGAAAACCTCCTCCGGCCGCGAACGCGAAGGCGTCGGCGGCGACGATTGATCGGTCGGCCAGTCGCCAGCAATCAGCGCCTCCCCATCAGGTCCGCAATCGCGGCGTGATACTCACCCTCCCAGCGATCAACGATATCGGCCACGGTCTCCACGGCCGTGATCATGCCGACGCCATGGCCGGCGGACCAGATATGCTTCCACGGCCGGTTGAACAGCGCCCCATCGCTGAAATCGGGCTTCAGGCCGGCGCCGAGCTTGTCGGGGTCGAGACCCGCCCGTTCGATGGAGGGGCGCAGCATGTTGGCGAGCGCGCCTGTCAGCGACGCCGTGGGCACCAGTGATTCGACCGTTGCCTCCACCAGCATGGACTTGTAGTCCTCCGGCGCCTGGCTCTCGGCGCTGGCGATGAAGCGGGTGCCGGCATAGACCAGGTCGGCGCCCAGTGCCCGAGCCGCAGCGATGCCGCGCCCACCTGACACGCCACCAGCCAGAACGATGAGACCATCAAAGAACTCACGCACCGCCGGCACGAAGGCGAAGGGCGTGATGGTTCCGGTGTGGCCGCCTGCCCCGGCGCTGACCAGCACCAGACCGTCAACGCCCACGGCCGCTGCCTTGCGCGCATGCAGCATTGTGGAAATGTCGGCGAGCACGATGCCGCCGTACGCCTGAACCGCCTCCACAATGCGGGCCGGACTACCCAGCGCCGTGATGACGATGGGCGGCTTGTAGCGCAGCACGATGGCAAGGTCTTCATTGAGCCGCGTGTTGGTGCGGTGCACGATGAGGTTCACGGCCCAGGGCAGCTTCGCGCCGTGCGAACCCACGGCGCGATCAATACGGTCCATCCACCGCTCAAGCTCATCGAGCGTGCGGCAGTTGGGCGTCGGGAAGGATCCGATGATGCCGGCCCGGCAGGATGCGATGACGAGATCCGGCCCAGAGACCAGGAACATCGGCGCCGAGATCAGCGGCAGGCGAAGCGAATCGAAAAGCGGCGTGCGTGGCATGGAGGGCTCACAAAGCAGACAGGCTGTTGTGTCAACTGTAACGGAAAGTGAACCCGGACCAAGCAGAGACGTTACGAAGTCTTCTCTTCCCTGCTGAAAGGACAACTCATGGCACGCAAGGTCTCGACCACGAAGACCAAGGCTGACCGCTCCACGGCGAAACGCAAGACGCCGACCGCCCGCAAGGTCTCGCCACGCACGGCCGCCGCCGAACGCAAGGCAAAGTCACCGAAACGCACCATCAAGATGTCGACGGAGGGCGCCAAGGCGCGGAGCCCGAAGGCAACCAGTTCCAAGGCATCGCCGCGAAGCAGCACGAAGACCGGCGCAACGCGCGACGCCGCTCGCAAGACCCCTGCCCGCACGACGAAGCCGACGGCTGCGAAACTGCCAACGAGCAAGCGCAACACCGGAACGGGCTGGAGCGCAGACAACGAGAAGGAACTGCGCGCGCTGATCAAGGGCAACACGCCGACGCGCGTGATCGGCCTGAAGCTCGGCCGCAGCGAAGCCTCGATCCGCTCGAAGGTGCAGAAGCTTGGCCTGTCCCTAATGCCGGCGAACCGCAGCCCGTATAATCGCATGTAAGACGGCGGCCGCGCGATCCACCGGCGGGTCGCGCGTCTTTCCCGACATCGTTCGGGAGTGCCGTTTCGTCGCGCCCGAAATGTGCATGGCAACACCTCCGGTCGGGTAAACTGCCTGTCCGATTCACCTTCACGGTTTCCGCCATGAACGGCCTGCCGCACGACCGCGGCCCCATCTATCTCGAGACGGTCATGGGGCGCTTCCCGGTCGAGCCGTGGAACACGGCGTCGAACCTGCTGTTCCTCGCGCTCATCGCCTACTGGACCTGGCGGCTGGTCCGGGCGGGAATCGGCCCACACCGTTTCATCGCCGGCGCGCTG
>CAXNFA010000121.1:0-5821 GCA_964201105.1 Alphaproteobacteria bacterium
CCATCGCGCTGATCAAGGCCTACATGGGCCTCGCGCGCGACGGTCGGGATGCAACGTTGCTCTACCTGTTCTGGGAGCCCAGACGGGCCAAACCAGAGCACGAGAGACACCGCGCCGAAGTGGCCGCCTTCGCCCAGGCGGCTGACTTGCCTGGGACACGCTTCGTGGCTCAAAGTTTTTCGGAGCTGTGGAGAGAGTGGGAAGAGCTGCCGGAGCCCGACTGGATTGCCGCCCATGCCGCAGCCTTGCGGCAGCGCTATGAGGATGCCTAATCCGCGCGGGGGCTCAGCTTCTCCACCGCTTTCATCGTCTGTTCCAGCTTCCACACGTCGTGGCGGGCCTGCATCACGGCCCAGAGTTCGCCGCCATTACCCGCGAGCTGCCCGAGACGAACAGCGACCGGCGGCGTGACCGGCGCCTCGCCGGCGAGAATGCGGTGCAGGGTCTGGCGCGAAAGGCCGAGGGCCTTTGCTGCGGCGGTGACCGACAGACCAAGGGCGGGCAGCACTTCGTCCCGCAGCAGGACGCCGGGATGAAGCGGCGGGCGGCTTTGTGCCTTCATGCGGATTCCCGGCCGGCACCGGCCTGCAGCAAATCGATCTTGCTCGCGCCCTCCTCCGTCCAGCGGAAGCGGATGCAGTGATCGGCGTCGATCGCGAGGGTGAAGCGCCTTTCCTTGCCCAGCTCATGGCGCAGGTCGAATCCCGGCAGCGCCAGGTCGGCGGGCCGGCCTGCCGCCGCGAGTGCATCCAGCCGTCGCAGCGCCGCCGCCTGAATGCCATCGGGCAGGCGCTTGGTGCGGCCCTTCACATACAGCTTGCGCAGGCCCTTGTGCTTGATACTGGAAATCATGCCGCCAGCGTAAGGCACTGCACGACAGGTGGAAAGCCGGGGCGGACCTAAATTTGACCGCCTTTCGCAGATTCTTTCGCAGGTGCGAAGGGAGCGCGATCGCAAGGCCGACGTTATCGATTCTGCGGGTGGTCAGGACTGCCTGCTCTCGCTAGCATGATTGTTTGCGGCAGCCGGGGCTTGTCAGACCCGACCAGACGGCACCGCCTTTTCCTCTTAGGGAGGATTCGATGGCACGGCGCATCATCCCGGATGTCGTACGCAACCAGCGGCTTGTGGCACTTGCCCCGTCAAACAACGTGCGCGAGGCCGCACGTTTCATGCAGCACCGCAATGTCGGTGCCGTGCTGGTGATGGACGGCGAAAAACTCTGCGGCATCTTCACCGAGCGGGACATGGTCGGCCGTGTGGTCGCCGATGGCCTTGACCCCGACATCACGCCGCTGTCCCAGGTGATGACAGCGAACCCGGTCACCGTGCCGCCGAACGAGCTCGCACCCGCCGCCCTGCGGATGATGGATGACAAGGGCTTTCGCCACCTGCCGGTGGTGGAGAACGGCCGCGTTGTTGGCATCGTGTCGCGCCGTGACTTCAGCGGCGTCGAGAAGGCGGAAGAGGAAGCCGCGCAGATGCCTGACGACCGCCGGGTCACCGCGATCCGCTAGAGCAAGAACCTTGATAGAGCTGGAGCAATCACTTCGTCTTTGATCGAATACGGATTCGAACAAAGACGAAATTGCTTTAGCGGGCCCGCGGCACGGCGTAACGCATTGAAGGCCGCTTCAGGACATCTTCATACCAGGCGGCCAGCGCCGGCCGCCCGCTGCGCCACTGGTAGTCGGCCGGAATGGTCGTCGGCAGGCCACCAATGACGCCGATGCGATAATCGATGCGGCTAAGCACGCCGGCGGTGCAGATCGCCCCGATGGTCAGCGGGTGATAGGTCGGCGCGTCTTTGTCCATCTCGTCGAGGCCGCGCAGCACCTTTTCCCACAGGCGCTCGACATGGTCGATGCGCTGTTCGCCTTCGCGCCGGCGCTCGATATCCATGGCGGTCAGCGCGTCGAACAAGCCTTCCGCCAGCGCCTGCTGGCGCAGCGCCAGGAAGCGCGGCCAGCCAGACGCGGGAAACATCTTCGGCCCGTCATGCAGCGAATCGAGATATTCGCAGATGACCGGACCGCCATAGAGCGCCTCGCCATTGTCGAGGACCAGCGTCGGCACCTTGCCCAGCGGATTGTCGTCGGCCAGATCACAATCCGCGTCGAAGGGATAGGTGGGAACCACCTCGATGCGGTCGATCACCCCGGCTTCATGCGCGACGACCAGCACCTTGTGGATGTAATCGGGGTTGGGCGTGAAGCGCAGTTTCATGGCTGTGGTTCCGGCAAACAAAACCCGCCGCCATCTCGGCGACGGCGGCGGGTTCAGGATACAGTGTCGGTTACTGGAAGGTGATGTTTTCGTAGAGCAGGATCTTGTTCCAGTTGGTGAAGCCCTTGACCCGCTTGTTCAGGCCCGCGATCTCCACATTCTCCTGGATCGCGATGGACAGAGCGTCGTCATGCGCCACCTTCATCAGGTTCTGCAGCAGCTTCTCGCGCTTCGCCGGGTCCATTTCCTGTGAGGCCGCCTCGATCAACGGCATATGCTCGGGAATGCAGGTAAAGGCTTTGGCGAACATGCAGGAGTAGTTCTGGAAGGGCCGAATGGCGTCCATGTGCGGCTCGACCAGCAGGGCGAGCGTCATCGATTCACCTTCCCAGGTGCCGCCGAGATACTTCTTCAGCCAGTCCGAGAAGGGCACCGGACGCAACTCCATCTGCACGCCAAGCTTGCCAACCGACTCCGCCACTTGCGCCCAGATTTCCTTGTCGTTCGGTGAGAAGCCGACAAGCACTTCGGAGGTGAACTTGAAGCCGTTCGGGTAGCCGGCTTCCGTCAGCAGCGCCTTGGCCTTGGCCGGATCGTAGGGGTACGGCTTCACATCCGGGTTGTAGCCGAAGGTGGCCGGATTCGCCGGCTGGCTCGCCGGCTTGGTGATGCCGTTGACCAGGTTGGTGATGATTGCGTTGCGGTCGATGGCGTAGTTCATCGCCTGGCGCACGCGCTTGTCCTTGAACGGCACGCCCTTGTCGCCCCACTTCTTGTTGGGCGAGAAGTCTTCCGTGAAGAGCGCGATCGACTGGATGTTGGGCGAGGTCGCGACATCGGCCTGATGGCCCGCCGCGCGGATGCGCGTCACGTCATCGGGCCCAAGGTTGGTCGCGATGTCGATCTGTTCCGACAGGACAGCCTGGGCGCGCGCGACACCTTCCGGGATTTCCATGATGGTCATCTTCGGAATCTTGCCCGGACGATAGGACGTCGGGTTCAAGACCAGGTTTGTCTCCGTGTCGGTCCATTTCTCGACCTTCCACGGACCGGTGCCGACCGGCATCTGCGTGAAGGCTTCGACGCCCATCTCGCGCCAGGCCTTGGGGCCAACGATGCTGATGGTCGCCAGCGTGCCGGCAAGCAGCGGATCGGGCTTCTCGGTTTTCACGATGACCTTGTCGTCGCCGCTGGCTGTCACTTCCTTAACGCCGCGAAGCACGCTCGCCGCATTCGTGGTTTTGCCCTTTTCGTCCTTCAGCAGATAGTCGAAGGTCGAAGCCACGGCGGCGGCGTTGAACGGCTCACCGTTGGAATAGACGACGTTCTTCTTGACCACGAAGGTCCAGGTCAGCTTGTCGTCGCCCACGCTCCAGCTTTCGGCGAGCATCGGCAGCGTCTGGCCCTTGTTGTTCACGCGGGTCATCGAATCGAAGATCGGCACCCAGAAATAGGCGTTGGGCACGCTGAAGCCGGCGGCAAAGGGATTGCCGCGCGCGGGCGACTTCGAATTGGTGCCGACGCGCAGCGTGTCGGGCGGGTTCGCCGCGCTGGCGGGCAGGGCAAGGGCCAGCACGGCAAGCGCCGCGACTGCGCCGGTCGCCGCCGCGCCGAAGCGAGGCGTGTGAGAAATGATGGTCATATCCGTTTCCTGATGCCGGCACGGTCGCCGGGCGTGTTCTTAAGTCTGTGCACAGGGATTCTGAAAAGGGGTCCAGATTCAGAATCTTGTGCGTGGCCTGCCGGCAAGCGGCAGGTGCGCACAGTAGCATAAGGTCGCATCGGAAATGCAAAGGGCCCCGTCCTTGCGGACGGGGCCCTGCACGAGATCCATGCGCGAAGGTCTTACTTGCGGGCGCCGAAGATGAACCAGGCGCCGGCAGGCGCGAGGTTGTAGTTGTCGCCCGGGACCGGCGTCACGAGCGGCGCCATTTCCTGGAAGATGTTCTGCTTCTTGAAGCCGCCCTTCATGGCGACCTGTTCAAGGTCCATGTCATGCATGCGGCCCCAGAACGGCTCCTGGTTGTTGTGCGTGTCCCAGTCGCGCGTGAAGGCGTCGAACGGCGACTTCGCCCAGGTAAAGGGCGGCTGTTCGACATGGATCATGATCCCGCCCGGCTTCAGGATGCGGCGGTTTTCCTTGACGATGTTGTAGACGGCGGAATGCGACGTCTCATGCAGGAACATGGTCGAGACGACGAGGTCGAAGGTGTTGTCCTTGAACTCGGTCTTCTCGGCATTCTGCTGCGAGAAATGGATCGCATAGCCCATGTCTTCGGCACGGGCATGCGCGTAACGCAGCGTGGGCGCGCCGATGTCGATCGCATGGATCTCCGCCTTCGGCCACGCCTGCTTGAAGGGCAGCGTGTTGTGGCCGACGGTGCAGCCTTCGTCGAGCACGGCCTTCGGCGTCCAGCCGGGGAATTTTTCGCGCAGATAGCGCACCACGGCGTGGCCGGCGCCGTCGTTGTATTCGCCCAGCATACCGTTGGTCAGGACGTAGAGCCCGCCAAAGTCATAGATGGCGCCGACGGCGACGTCGTCCTTCTCGGCAAATTCCGTGAAGTAGCTGCCCGGCATCCAGTGCATGTCGAGATGCTTCTGGTAGCGCGGCACTTCGAAGCCCGGATCGAGCTTCAGGGTGCCCTTGGTCTTGCCCTTCTTCTTCGCCTTGGCCTTGTCGATCAGGGTGTCGAGCTGGCGGTCGACCGACAGCCGCGCATTCTCGAACAGATTTTCCTGCGCATAGACGCGCAGATGTGACCACACCTGGAAGGTGGGATCCTTGAGCATCGCCTCGCGCACTTCGTGCCGGTTCCTGGGCGCGCGCTTGTTCTCGCGCTTGAAACCGGGCTCGACCTTCTTTTCGTAGATTTCCTTGTGGGTCGGTTGCTGCCAGTTCAGGTGCCGGAACAGATTGATGGTGAATTCCATCCGGCTCGATTCGTCATGGTCCGTCTGGGGTGACAGACCGTGCCGGCCGAAGCCGGACCATGTCTTGATTCCAAGGCTGTTGCTCATGTGATCGGCTCCCTATTTGCGGGCAACGAAGACAAACCAGGCGCCCTTGCCCAGCGCGTATTTGTCGGTCTCGGTCGGCGTCACAAGTGGTGCCATTTCGAGAATGATGTTGTCCTTCTTGAAGCCCGCCTCAAGCGCGACCTTCTCGAGGTCCATGTCGTGCATGGTGCCCCAGAAGGGCTCGTTGTTGTTATGCGTGTCCCAGTCGCGCGTCATCTGATCGAAGGGCGACTTCGCCCAGGCGAAGGGAGGCTGTTCGACATGCACCATGATGCCGCCCGGCGCGAGCAGCCGGTAGCATTCCTTGACGATGTTGTGGACAGCCTTGCGCGCCGTCTCATGCAGGAACATCGACGAGGTGATGAGATCGAAGCTGCCCGCCTTGAAGTTGGTATGCTCGGCGTCCTGCTGCGAATAATGGACGGCAAGACCGAGCGCTTCGGAACGGGCATGGGCGGTGCGCAGCACCGGCGCGCCGATATCGACGGCGTGCACCTCGGCCTGCGGCCAGGCGTCCTTCAGCGGCACCGTGTTCGAGCCCGTGGTGCAGCCTTCGTAAAATACCCCATTACCA
>CAXNFA010000122.1:0-5808 GCA_964201105.1 Alphaproteobacteria bacterium
CATGACCGAGAAGAACACGGTCGCCAGCAGCATCAGCACCGCGGCGCGGATATAGCGGCCCGAAGCCGTGCTGCGGTCGAAGGACAGGGCGCCCATGGCGGCGGGGAACCAACGGATAAAACGGGGCGGAACGCCCCCGGAAAGACGAGACTAGGCCCATCCCGCACCCCCGGGCCAGCCGGAAGCACAGGGGCGCAAAGACCTTTGCCCTGATTGCAAGTTGCCAGTCCCGTGAGTACCGTCTGCCCGATTACGCTCGGGGGGAAACCGGCCAATGACGACCAGCGCTGCCGACACGCCAATCTGGAGCCCGACGGCGGCTCATATCGCGAACAGCAATGTCACCGCCTTCATGCGCTATCTCGAGCGCCAGGGCGCGGGGGGGCCGTTCGCCGATTATGAATCCTTCGCCGAGTGGAGCCGCCAGAACACCGAGAAATTCTTTGTCGGCCTGTGGGACTTTGCCGGCATCGTGTCGGAAACGCGCGGAGGCCGCGTGCTGGCCGATGGCGGCAAGATGCCGGGCGCCAAGTGGTTCCCCGACGCGAAGCTGAACTTCGCCGAGAACCTGCTGCGGCGGCGCGACGATGCGCCCGCGCTCGTCTTCCGCGGCGAGGACAAGGTGCGGCGCGAGCTCAGCTTCAAGCAGCTCTACAACCAGGTGTCGCAGCTCGCCCAGGCGCTCAAGGCCGATGGGGTGAAGGCGGGCGACCGTGTCGTCGGCTTCATGCCGAACATGAACGAGACCATCGTCGCCATGCTGGCGGCCACCAGCCTGGGGGCCGTGTGGTCGTCCTGCTCGCCCGACTTCGGGGTGAAGGGGGTGATGGACCGCTTTGGCCAGGTCCAGCCGACGGTGTTGATCACCGCCAACGGCTATTACTACGGCGGCAAGGAATTCGACTCACTGGCGCGCATCAAGGAGATCGCGCCGCAGATCCCGTCGATCAAGCGCATCGTCGTCGTACCCTATACCAAGGACGCCGCCGCGCTTGATGGCCTGCCCAACGCCATGCACTACGGCGACTATCTCGGCCGCTTCCAGCCGGGCGAGATCGCCTTCACCCGCATGCCCTTCAACTCGCCGCTCTATATCATGTATTCGTCGGGCACGACCGGGATGCCCAAGTGCATCATCCACGGCGTTGGCGGCACGCTGCTGCAGCAGGTGAAGGAACAGCTGTTCCACACCGACCTGAAGCGCGGCGACCGCGTCTATTACTTCACCACCTGCGGCTGGATGATGTGGAACTGGCTGGTGTCGGGCCTCGCGGTCGGCGCCACGCTCATCCTCTATGACGGCTCGCCCTTCCATCCCGACGCCAACGCGCAGTTCGACCTCGCGCAGTCGGAGCGGGTCAACGTCTTCGGCACCTCGGCGAAATTCCTCGACGCTGCCGCCAATGCCGGCATCGCACCGGTGAAGACGCACGACCTGTCGAACATGCGCACCATCCTGTCGACCGGTTCGCCGCTCGCGCCCGCCAGCTACGATTTCGTCTACAAGAAGGTGGCGCCCAAGGCGCGGCTGTCGTCCATCTCGGGCGGCACCGACATCCTCGGCTGCTTCGCCGCCGGCACCGACATGCTGCCGGTGTGGAAGGGCGAGATCCAGACCCGCGCACTCGGCATGCAGGTTGACGTGTGGGATGACGAGCAAAAGCCCATTCGCGGCGAAAAGGGCGAACTTGTCTGCACCGCGCCCTTCCCGTCGATGCCGCTCGGCTTCTGGGACGATCCGGGCGATGCGAAATATCGCGGCGCCTATTTCGAACGCTTCCCCAACATCTGGGTGCATGGCGACTATGTCGAGCTGACGCAGCATGGCGGCATGATCATCTATGGCCGCTCCGACGCGGTGCTCAACCCCGGCGGCGTGCGCATCGGCACGGCGGAGATCTACCGCCAGGTTGAATTGCTGACCGAGGTGGAAGAGGCGCTCTGCATCGGCCAGGACTGGGACAACGACGTGCGCGTCATCCTGTTCGTGCGGCTGAAAGACGGGCTCACGCTCGATCAGGCATTGACCGACAAGATCAAGAAGCAGATTCGCTCCAACACCACGCCGCGCCATGTGCCGGCCAAGGTGATCCAGGTGGCGGACATCCCGCGCACGATCAGCGGCAAGATCACCGAGCTGGCGGTGCGCGACATCGTCCACGGCCGCCCGGTCAAGAACAAGGATGCGCTGGCGAATCCGCAGGCGCTCGACCTTTACAAGGATTTGCCGGAACTTCGTTCCTAAGGATTGGCAAGCGTGTCGGATGTGGTAATCCCCCGGCGGGCCGCGCGCTCGCCCTTGTTTGCGGCGCTGCGCCGCGCCCTCGCCCTGGCGGGCACGTCAGTGCAGTCCGGCGCGCCGGGCACCGACGAACTCGTCGACATGCGGCGTGAATTCCGGATCGACCGCCGCCAGGTGCTGAAGGGCATCGGCGGCGTGGCGGGCGTGGCGGCGGCCGGCCTTGTCCTGCCGAAGTCGCTGGTCGCGCAGGGCATCGGACCGCGCATCGTCGTCGTGGGGGCGGGCCTGGCGGGCCTCACCATCACCCACCGCCTCGCCGAAGCCGGCCATTCCGTCACGCTCTATGAAGCCAACGAACGCACCGGCGGGCGGATGTTCAGCCTGACCGGCAACCGGCTGGGCGATGGCGTCGTCGCCGAGCTGGGGGCGTCCTTCATCAACTCTGATCACGAAGACACGCTGGCGCTGGTGCGCGAGTTCAAGCTCGACATCGAGGACGCCAACGACCTGCCCGCTGGCGTGAAGCCGGGCGAAACCTTCTTCATCGGCGGCCGCCATTACAATGACGACGAGATCACCGCTGCGCTGAAGCCCTTTGCCCGCCGTGTCCTCGACGACCGCGCCGCGGCCGAGGCATCCGAAGAAGCACTGGCGAACTTCGACGGCATGAGCTGCGCCGCCTATCTCGACCGCCTGGGCATGACCGGCTGGCTGCGCACGCTGATGGACACGGCGCTGGGACAGGAAATGGGGCTGGAGCCCGATTCGCTCTCCGCCATGTATCTCGTCGGCCTGCTGCAGGTCGATCCGGCGGCGGGCGAGAAAGGCCTGTTCGACAGCGACCAGCGTTTCCAGATCAAGGGCGGCAACCAGGCGCTGCCCGATGCGCTGGTGCTGCGCCACGCGGCGCGGCTGCGGCGCGGCCACAAGCTGGTGCAGGTGGCGCCGCGCGGAACCGGCTACCGCCTCGCATTCGCCCGCCGCGGTGCGGCGACGGTGGAGGTGAATGCCGATATCGTCGTCCTGGCGCTGCCCTTCAGCGTGCTGCGCCATGTCGAGCTGCGCCTGCCGCTGTCGCGCGAGCAGCGCGTGGCGATGCGCGATCTTGGCTATGGCACGAATTCCAAGGTGCTGGTCGGCATGACGGGACGTCCCTGGCTGGGCCAGGGATTCTCAGGCTCCTCGGTGACGGAACTGCCCTACCAGACCGGCTGGGAAGACCACGGCGTGCGCGAACGCGCGCATGGCAGCTACACCTTCTTCGCGGGCGGCGAACGTGGCCGCGCCTACCGCACGGGCAGCGCGGAAGAACAGGCGCGCCGCCTGGTCAGTGGCCTGGATCGCGCCTTCCCGGGTTCCGCTGCCGCCTTCACCGGCCGCGCCTCGCGCATGATCTGGCCAACCAACCCCTACATGCTGGGCAGCTATTCCGCCTTCAAGCCGGGGCAGTGGGAGTTGCCTTCGCTGTTCGAAGAACCTATGGGCCGCGTCTTCTTCGCCGGCGAACACCTGTCCTCGGCCTATTCCGGCTTCATGAACGGCGCGGCGGAATCCGCCCGCGTCGTCACCGCGGCGGTGCTGGAAGCGGTGAAGTAACGCTGCGCTCCAGCGACGGATACTGGATCGCGAGCGTGACTGCGCGCGCACCCAGGAACAGCACAAGGCTCAGCCACAATCCGTGGTTGCCCAGCACGGGCTGCAGCAGCCACAGCGCCAGCAGGTAGACGGCGAGCGAGGCGAGCATGCCGTTGCGCATGGCGCGCGTCCGCGTCGCACCGATGAAGACGCCGTCGAGCAGGAAGGCGGCGACGCAGACCACGGGCAGCATGATCGCCCAGGGCAGGAATTCGCGCGCCACGACGCGCACGTCGGCAATCGTCGTCAGCCCGTCGATGATCCAGGCGCCGCTCACGGCAAAGACCGCCGTCATCAGCAGGGCGAAGACGAAGGACCACAGCGCACTGGCGATGACGGCGCGGCGAAAGGCAAGCCGGTCGCGCGCGCCCAGCGCCTGGCCCACCATGATCTCCGCCGCCTGGGCCAGCCCGTCCAGCCCGAAGGTGGCGATGGTGAAGAACTGGAACAGCACGGCGTTGGCGGCCAGGAAGGTGTCGCCCTGGCGCGCGCCCATCGCGGTGAAGACAGCGATCGCCGTGACCACGCACAGCGTGCGGATGAAGATGTCGCGGTTGACGACGAACAGCCGGCGCAGCGCGACAGGGTTCAGCACGCCGATGCCGCGCATGACCCAGCCGGCCGGACCAAGCGTGCGCAGGATCAGGACGAGGCCCAGCGCCACCGCCGCCGTCTCGCTGATCGCCGTGCCGGCCGCCACCCCCGCCACACCCCAGTCGAAGACCAGAACGAAGAGCAGGTTGAGCGCGACATTCAGCAGGTTCATGAAGACCTGCAACAGCAGCGCCGTGCGCGTCTGCCCGCGCCCGAGGAACCAGGCGACCAGCACGAAGTTGGCAAGGCCCGCCGGCGCGCCCCAGATGCGGACGAAGAAGAAGCTGCGTGCCGCTTCCGACACGCTCTCGCTGGCGCCGATCAGCTTCAGCCCGACGAAGAAGATCGGCCATTGCAGCAACAGGAGAAGAAAGGCGATGGCGCCGGCGACGGCGAGCCCGCGCCACAGCACCGCGCGCAGTTCCAGCGCGTCGTTGCGCCCCGAGGCCTGCGCGGTGAAGGCCGTGGTGCCCATGCGCAGGAAGCCGAAGCTCCAGTAGAGATAGTTCAGGATCAGCGTGCCGACGGCGACGCCGCCGAGATAGACCGGCGAATCGAGATGCCCCATCACCGCCGTGTCGGTCAGGCCGAGCATCGGCGCCGACAGGTTGGACAGGATGATCGGCCCGGCCAGCCGCCAGACGCGGCGGTTCCAGTCGATGGGCCCGGCCGGCAGGGTGCCGCTCACGGCGCGGTCCGCAACAGCATCAGGTTCAACCCGTTGAGCACCCGGTAGAGCGTGGCGAAGGCGGGCTCGAACACGGGCGGGGGCAGGGCGGTTGCCCGGCGTAGCTCGGCCAGCGTGCGCCGGCCATCCATGGCGTCCATGATCTGCGCGGCCTGCTCGCCGACATCAAGGTCGAGTGTGATGCCGTCGAGATTGGCGCCGAGGCGGGGCTTGCGGCCAAAGGCGCGGGCCAGCGTCCCGGCATCCTGCCGCGGCAGCACGGGAATGCTGCGCGGCGACGGCACCGCCAGCGCCTGCGCCCGCGTGCGGTCCTTCACGACATAAAAGACTTGCGTCTTCAGGTTGCCGGCGAGCGATTCCGCCAGCGCGCAGGCATCGATCCACGACAGCGCCGCCGCGCGGTCGCGCAGCGCCGGATCGGCCAGATAGGTCAGCGGGTCATAGCGCAGCGGCGGCAGGAAGCCGGTCAGTGTCAGCCCGGCGTCCGCCACCAGCGCCGCAATCCCGCCGACGCGATAGGCGCGGTCGATGGGATGCAGCAGCAGGTCGGCCAGCGCCGCGTCATCGGCGGTGACGCTGGACAGATGCGGGTTGCGCTTCAGCCAGTTGGTGTCGGGCAGCGCGTCGACCAGCCGCCGCGTCGCGGCAA
>CAXNFA010000123.1:0-5807 GCA_964201105.1 Alphaproteobacteria bacterium
CAGGAGTTTGAGGCAAATCGAAGGGCCGCCGCTAAAGCACCAATTCCCATGTCTCGCCGACCAGATCCTGGCCAAAACCATGATAGGGCGCGCTTTCGGTCAGGACATAGCCCTCGTCCCGATAAATCTGGCGGGCGGCGAGCAGGATGCTGTTGGTCCACAGAGTGATGCGGGCATAGCCGGCGCGGCGGGCGAATCGCGTGCATTCCTGGGTCAGGCGGCGGCCCAGGCCCAGCCCGCGCGCCGAAGGCTCGACCAGCAGCAGGCGCAGCTTGGCCGTCGCGTCGTCTTTCCTTGCCAGCACCACCGAGCCGATGACGGCGCCGTCGCGTTCGGCGATCCAGCAGCATTCCCTCGCCGGATCGAAGTGTTCGAGGAAATGCTGGGCGATGCCCGCCACCATCGCCTCGAAACGGATGTCCCAGCCATATTCCTCGGCATAAAGCGCGCCGTGGCGTGACACGACATGGCCAAGATCGCCCGGCCGGTGCGGGCGCAGCAGGAAAGCCGCGGGGCGTTTGTCCGCCGGCCCCAGCAACCCCTGCACGGTGGCAAGTGCGCCGAGCAGGCGCTGGCGGTCACTGTTGGAAAGCGGCTGCAGCAATGCGGCGATGTGGCGCCGCGAGGCGTCTTCCAGGCTGGCAACCGCCTTGCGCCCTGATGCAGTCAGCGTGAGCTGGCTTTGCCGGGCATCGACCAGCGAAGGCTGGCGCTTGACCAGATGCGCGTCCTCGAAGCGACGCAGGATGCGGCTGAGATAGCCGGCGTCGAGCGTGAGGTCGCGCGCCAACTCGCTCGCCGCAATGGTGGAGCGCTGGGCGAGTTCATACAGCACGCGCGCTTCCGTCAGCGACCACGGGCTTTGCACCAGTCCTTCGTGCAGCACGCCGATCTGTTGCGTGTAGAAGCGGTTGAAGCGGCGCAGCGCATCGACGGCGTCGGCAGGTGGAGCAGGCGGCATGGACGGACCATTTAATTGACGAAGTCAATAATATGATTGCTTTCGTCATTAGGGAAGCGCTGACGACGACCCGTGGGTGGGCCGATTGATATTGCAGGATAAAATTGGCTTGGTTTCGGCATAATGGCGTTTGCCCGGCCACCACGGAGTTTCCCATGACCCAGACTCGCCGCTTCGACTTCACACGTCTCGGCCCGCCGGAAGGTGCCTGGGTGGCCGTGTGCGGTGGCTGTGGTGGCATCGGGGCCGCCATGGTGCAGGGTTGCGTGGCGACGAAGCTCAACGTCGTGGTGCTCGACCTCGCGGCGGCGCAGGCGGCGAAGCCGGTGCCGGCCGGCGTGTATTTCGTGCCCTTCGACACGCGCAGCGAAGACTCGGTGCGCGAGGCCTTTGCGGCGGTGGCGAAGATCACGCCAAAGCTCGACGCGCTCATCAATCTCGTCGGCTCCGGCAACGCGCCGTCGCCGATCACCGAGACCACGGTCGAAAGCTTCGACGAAGACCAGAGCCGCAACCTGCGCTCGGCCTTCCTGATCTCGAAACATGCGATGGCGCTGCTGAAAGCCTCGGGCGCCGGCTCGCTGATCCACACCGCCTCCGGCGTGGCGCAGCGCGCGCTGCCGTCCACCGGCGCCTATGCGGCGGCCAAGGCGGGCGTCATCGCCATGTCCAAGCATCTCGCGCTCGAGAACGGACCCACCGTGCGCGTCAATGTCATCTCGCCGGGCGGCGTCACCAACCGGGTGCCGAATCCGAAGCCAGGCGAGCCCATTCCGCCACATGTCGCCGCGATGCCGCTGAGGCGCTTCGCCGATCCGGAAGATCTCGTCGGCCCCGTTCTCTTCCTCGCCGGCCCGATGTCGGGCTACCTGACGGGACAGACGCTGCACCTGTCCGGCGGCGCCATCTCGCCGTAAGCTTTACAGCCCTCTCTCCTTGTGAGAGAGGGCGAACAGGAGTCATTGATGACCAAACCCGCCTCCTATGACTTCAGCCGCCTTGGCCCCCCGCCGGGCTCCGTCGTCGTGGTGTGTGGCGGCTGCGGCGGCATCGGTGCGGCGGTGGTCAAGGGCTGCCTTGCCACTGGGCTCGATACCATCGTGCTCGACCTGCAGGCGACGCATGACGCCAACCCGCCACCACCGGAAGTGCAGTTCATCCCCATGGACGCCTTCGTGGAAGAGCAGGTGCAGGGCGCTTTCATGGCGATCGCCAAGGATTATGCTGCGGTCGATGCGGTGCTGAACCTGATCGGTGCCGGCAAGCCGCCAAGGTCGCTGGTCGACACGCCGACCGATGAATTCGACGAAGTCGTGCACCGCAACCTGCGTGCCTCCTTCATGATCTCGAAATATGCGATGCCGTTGCTGAAGGCGTCGGGTGCCGGCTCGCTGGTGCACACCGCGACGGGCATGGCGATCCGCACCATTCCGGGCGTCGGCCCCTATGCGGCGGCGAAGTCTGGCGTCATCGGCCTGACACGGGCGCTCGCTATCGAGAATGGTCCCACGGTGCGCGTCAACGTCATCGCTCCGGGCGGCGTGACCAACAAGGTCAAGGTGACGGACGGCGATGCCAAGGGGCCGGGCGGCATGGACATCAACCAGATCATGAAGTCGATGCCAATGCAGCGTTTCGCCGACCCCGACGACATGGTGGCGCCCTTTCTGTTCCTTGCAGGGCCGTCGTCGGGCTTCATCACGGGGCAGACGCTGCATGTGAATGGCGGCGCGATTACGCCGTAAGAGCACGGCCGGCCGGGCTTCCGGCCGGGATACGTGCTCGCCCAGGAAAAGGCTATACTGACGGCACCAACACACGGGAGCGCGACGATGGCGAATGCAGTGGGTGGCCAGACCTGGCATGCGATGATGGCGGTGCCCGACCATGACGAGTTGTCGCGCCAGCTGTTCGTGCAGAGCTACCAGAAGGAAGTCGGCGCGCGGCTTGCCGCCGGCAACCAGGCGGTGCTGGAGAAGCGCGTCGGCCCCGATTTCGCGAAGCAGCATGGCCGCCCGATCCGCGAGGTGAACGAGCTGCGCAAGGCGATGATGAAGGATCCCTTCGTCCAGACCTGGAGCTCGCTGAAGCGCGTCGGCAAGGAATTGCAGTATGAGGCGGTCGGTCCCAGCGTCGAACGCCAACTGCCGGATCTCATCGACCGCGCACGGGCCTTCCGCGATTCAAACCGCAAGAAGGGCACGCTGACGCTTGATCCCACGATCCGCGCGCCACGCTACAACACCGAGATCGAGATTCACTGCAAGCCCGGTGGCTATCACACCGAGCTGACGGAAGACGATGTGTTTGCCGGCGCCGAATTCGACCGCACGCTCTACATGATCGTCGGCGGCGGCTTCGGCAGCGAATGCGACGACATGGGCCGCGCCGTATCCGGCTGGGTGAAGAAGACCTGGCCCGCTCTGCGCCCGCGCCGCATCCTCGACATGGGCTGCACGGTGGGCCATTCGACGCTGCCCTGGGCGCGGCTCTATCCGGAGGCCGAGGTGCATGCCATTGACGTCGCCGCACCCTGCCTGCGCTTCGGCCATGCCCGGGCGGAAGCGCTCGGCGTGCCGGTGCATTTCGTCCAGGACGATGCGGAGCACACGCGCTACCCCGATGGCCATTTCGACATCGTCGTGTCACATATCCTGCTGCACGAGCTGTCGACCAAGGCGCTGCGCAACATCTTCCGCGAATGCCACCGCCTGCTGGCGAAGGGCGGCGTGATGGCGCATATGGACGGCCCGCAATATCGCGACATCGACCTGATCGACCAGTTCCCGCATGACTGGGACGTGCATTACAACGCCGAGCCCTTCATCACCACGCTGCACAAGATGGATCTGGCGCAGGAGGCGGTGGACGCCGGCTTCGCGAAGCCGAAGGTACAGGAGGTCTATATCCCGACCCTGCTGTCGATGGCCAAGGACGACGACCCGCGCCGCGGCGGCGGCCGCCAGGGCGGCGAACGCTATGTGGTGGCGGCACAGAAATAGCGCCGCGCCGCAGGCAAAGAAAAAGCCCGCTTCCCTGTCAAGGGAAGCGGGCTTTTCTATGTGCGTTGCCTACTGGACGGTGATTTCGTCGTAGTTGATGAAGCGGTGCACCATCTTGAAATTTCGCACCCGCTTGTGCACGCCGCCGACGTCGATCTGGTTGACGGTGAACAGCACCGGCGCGTCTTCATGCGACAGGCGCATCAGTTCCTTCAGCGCCGCCTCGCGCTTCACCGGGTCGAATTCGGTGCGCGCCGTTTCCAGCAGCGGGCGCAGCGATTCGTTGCAATACCAGGTCGGCTTGCGGTCGCACCAGTGGTTGGCGAAGGCGCGCACCGCATCGATCTCCGGCACCAGGAAGTAGGCGAGGCCGAACATGTCGGGGAAGCTCACCGTGCCGTCGGGCCGCGCCGTCGTCCACTTCTTCAGCCAGTCGCCGAAGGTGACCGGGATGACATCCACCTGCACGCCAACGCGGGCGAGGTCGAGGCCGATCTGCTGGTAGATTTCGGCGTCGGCGGTCTGGCTGCCGCTCATCACGCCTTCCATCTGCGTCTTGAAGCCGTTCGGATAGCCTGCCTCGGTCAGCAGCTGCTTCGCCTTGGCCGGGTCGAAGGGATAGGGCTTCACGGCGTCGTTGTAGCCAAAGGCATTCGGCGTCGCCGGCTGGCTCGCCACGGTGGCGAGGCCGCGCAACAGGTTGGTGTTCATGCCTTCCTTGTTCAGCGCATAGTTCACCGCCTGGCGCACGCGCACGTCCTTGAATGGCGACTCGGGGCGGTTGCTGACCAGCGGCACGCCATACACCACGGGCGCCGGCGCGTTGTAGAAGGTGTGGCCAGCCTTGGTGATGGTCTCATAGGCGTCCATGTTGAGGCCGATGGCGATGTCCATCTGGCCCGACTCGATCGCATTCACGCGCGCCTGGCGTTCCGGGATCTCGGCGATGGTCAGCTGCGCCACCTTGCCGGGATGCCAGCCGCCCGCGTTCGGCACCATCTTGATCGACTTGCCGGCCCAGTCCGGCGTGCCGTCGATCTTGTAGGCGCCCGTGGTGACGGGATTGCGCGTGAAACCCTCGACGCCCATGTCGGCCCAGGCGCCGGGCTCGACGATGGGCAGGCCGCCGATTTCCTTGTCGAAGATCGGGTTCGGCTGCTTCGTGGTGATTTCCACCGTGTTGGCGTCCACCACCCGCGCGCCGGCCGGGTTGGGCACGTTGCCGTAGATCTGCGAGGTCTTGGCGTAGTCGCTGAGATAGACCTTGTTGATGTTGTCGGCGATCGACTCCGCCGTCAGCGGCTTGCCGTTCGAATAGGTGAAGCCGCTGCGGATGGTGAACTGCCAGGTCGTCGGGCTGGTGTTCTTCCAGGCGGTGGCGATGCGCGGCGCCGACTTGCCCTTTTCATCGACGATGGTCAGGCCGTCATAGATGGCGGCCATGAAGAAGATGTTGGGTGAACCGAAGGTTTGCGCCGCGTAGGGGTTGCCGAGCTGCGGCGGCACCGTCGGCACGGCCACGCGCAGATGCTGGCCCTGGGCAAGCGCGACGCCAGGCGCAGCCATCAGGCCGAGCGCCAGCACCGCCATCGAAACAGCGCGCATGCCAGCCTGGCTTGCGCGCGGGCTTTCTACCGTTCTGTTCATCGCATCCTCCCCTGTCGCTGCCTGAGGCGGCAGCTTTGCTTTTGCAGGATGAGTTTACCCATGCAGAATAGGGGCCAGCAAGGATGGCACGCGCCGCAGCGGGCTCTGGCAGGGCAAGGCTTGCGGCGGCGAAATGGTGCCGGGACTGTGCGCAATCGCAGGAGGAAAAGAATGGTCCAGCTACGCCGTGGCTATGC
>CAXNFA010000124.1:0-5803 GCA_964201105.1 Alphaproteobacteria bacterium
GAGATACTTCTTCTCGATCAGCCGGACGTAATCCGCGCGGGTCATTCTCTTGGTGGGCACGTACGTCTCCTGAAGGTTTGGGACAGTGATTGAGTGAGGGACCGGCGCGGCGACCGGCCGTTCGAACCACGCAGCTTATCCTCAACCGACCGTAACCAGGTTTCCAAACATATCGCCTCGTCGTGTCAGTGCTTTTTGCTGCGGTTCCGGGGAAAAGAACGCATGTCTCGGAGGCTAAGGTTTGCTGGTCTTTGGACTGTCGTTGTTGCGCTTGTCTGCGGCAGCGTTTTGTTCCCGCGACCACTTCATTAGGGCGCTAGTTTCTTTGGCGCTGCTTACACAGCCGACCATGCCGTATCGCCGACCTGCGAGACCCGCATCAAGATCCACGGTGTAAGTCAATTCGTTGCTAATTCGAATCTCGAAAACATCCACGAAAGTAGTATTGATGGTTGCGACGACTTGAACGACTCCCCTTTGGGAAGCTGCCAAAACCGCACCATCAAGCGTGGCGTGCAAGCAATTCCTGTCGGCCTTTTGTGTGTCTCCTGATGGAATGTCCTCCCCCCAGTTGTCGGCCCCGAAACCTTCGTCTGCGATGAGGTCGCTACCTTCGCCGTCGTAGAGGTAGACGAAATCAACTGTCCATTGGAACGCGCGGGCGGGTGAGTTTCCAGTGTTTGCGGCTGTAAGGCTGATAGCTGGGCACAGGTTGTTGTCAAACTTAAGGCTGACGTTGTTGACATGGATGTAGGCCCGCGTTTGGGCCTCGCCGATTCTGCGGGTCGTTGCTACGGACTCCCATGCCGCCTTCCCGTTGTCCTGGGCAGCGGCGGTAGTTCGTCGCGCCTCGCGGAAGGTGAACCAGAGAAGGGCAATGGTCACGCCGTTTACGAGTATGGCAACTCCCGTGAGACAAACCATCCACAATGCCCAGCGCGCCATTTGCCGCTGAGCCGTAAGGTCGGCGACCTCTCGGCCTTCGCGGCGCTGTTCGTCGGCTTCGTTTGCAGCCTTTTCGTCGGCAAGCATCTTTTTTACGTCGCCGAGGGTCGCGTCCAGGATTGGGGTGGTTTGAAGCTGGCCGTCTGGTCGGCTCTGACTTTGGGGTGGTGGGGCGCGTTCTGGTGGCTGTTGAGCGTGAGCGGTCACTGACGCGACTAGGCATCCTCCGAGCGCAAGGACGTACAGCCAGCGGCGACTAGGCATTGGACGAAGAAGACAGTTGTTAATCCTCCCGGTCGATCTTGTTCTTGATGTTCGCCTCTGTCTCGGGGATTCCGGAGACGGTGAGCGAACGAGATTGGCGTAGCGCAAAGGACTGCGCCGAAACAGCAATGGGGCTAGCGCCTGACCGTTGGGAACCGCTCTTGTCCATCCGGTTGGTTGGCTCGGAGGCTGGGCGCGGGGGCTCAGAGACACACGGTGTTGCGAGTATCTGGACTCAAATCGCAAAATATGGGCTAGATACGGATGGCGACCATCGCCCGCTGATGCACTCAGCCACGCCCCTTACGCGCGTGGGCGCGAGCTGCGTTCACGGAGTGGGTGGCTGGTTCCGCCCTTCTAGTACTGGAGGCCATCATGGCTAAGGGAACGAAGATCGGGCGAGACGCTGGCAATGGCCAGTTCATCCCCGTCCAAGTGGCTCGCGACAACCCCAAAGGGGCCGTCGTCGAGACCATCAAGAAGCCAACCAAGGGTAAGTAGGTTCGCGCCGAAACCCGAGGAAGGTGAGTAGGGAAAGGGCGTCAGGCCGCAAACCTGACGCCTTTTTCTTGCCCAAAGCCTAGCACCTCGATATGGGGTAGGGTCAAGAGTTATGTACGCCAATGTCCATCAATGTACATTCCATGACATGACTGACAAGCCCGAGAAAGCCGCCCGCTACGAGCTAGGGATCGACCTAGACCATGAGTTGGAAGACCTGAGCGCAGGCTATCGAGGTGCGCCGCCGACGGGGTTGGTGCGAGACGCCGTGCGGGCTTTCATTGATCGCTGTTTGGATGCGGAGCCGGAAGTGCGAAAGCGCTATGAGGCATCCCGCAAGGCAAGGCTAAGGGCCAAAGATTCCAAACTTACTATCGTAAGCGGCGATCAGGATTAGCGGGAGATCAGCAGCGTTGCCAGCCGAAGAATTGCTCGGATCAGGCCCCTACTCGTATTCCGGAATCTTCCGCGCCAGGATCTCGCGCTTGCCGACATGGTTGGCGGGCGAAACGATGCCCTCCTGCTCCATGCGCTCGATGATGCGGGCGGCGCGGTTGTAGCCGATCTGCAGGTGGCGCTGGACGAAGCTGGTCGAGGCCTTGCCCTGGCGGCACACCACGTCCACCGCCTGGTCATAGAGCGCGTCGGAGCCTTCGCTGCTCTCGCTGCCGCCGCTGCCAATGGCGCCTTCCGGCTCCTCGGTCACGGCTTCCACATAAGCGGGCGCGCCCTGCGCGCGCAGATATTCGACCACCTTCTCCACTTCGCCGTCCGAGACGAAGGGGCCGTGCACGCGCACGATGCGGCCGCCCGACTGCATGTAGAGCATGTCGCCCGAGCCCAGCAGCTGTTCGGCGCCCTGTTCGCCCAGGATGGTGCGGCTGTCGATCTTTGAGGTCACCTGGAAGCTGATGCGCGTCGGGAAGTTGGCCTTGATCGTGCCGGTGATGACGTCGACCGACGGGCGCTGCGTCGCCATGATCAGGTGGATGCCGGCGGCGCGCGCCATCTGCGACAGGCGCTGGACGGAGGATTCGATGTCCTTGCCCGCCACCAGCATCAGGTCGGCCATCTCGTCGACGATGACGACGATGAAGGGCATGGCGTCGAGGTTGAGCGGCTGTTCCTCGAACACCGGCTTGCCGGTCTGTTCGTCGAAGCCTGTCTGCACGGTGCGTTTCAGGCTTTCGCCCGCCTTCACCGCCTCGGTCAGGCGCTGGTTGTAGCCCGCCACGTTGCGCACGCCGAGATAGGACATGGCGCGGTAGCGATTCTCCATCTCGCGCACCACCCATTTCAGCGCCACCACGGCCTTGCCGGGTTCGGTGACGACGGGGGCGAGCAGATGCGGGATGCCGTCATAGACGGACAGTTCCAGCATCTTCGGGTCGATCATGATGAATTTGCATTCATCGGGCCGCAGCCGGTAGAGCAGCGACAGGATCATCGAGTTGACGGCGACAGACTTGCCCGAGCCGGTGGTGCCCGCCACCAGCAGATGCGGCATGCGCGCGAGGTCGGCAACGACCGGCGCGCCGCCAATGTCCTTGCCCAGCGCCAGGGGCAGCTTGGCCTGGGTGTTGTCATAGTCGCTGGCCGACAGCAATTCGCGCAGCAGCACGGTCTCGCGCTCGGTGTTCGGCATCTCGATGCCGATGGCATTCTGGCCGGGAATGACGGCAACGCGGACGGAGGTGGAGCTCATCGAGCGCGCGATGTCGTCGGCGAGGCCGATGACGCGCGAGGTCTTGGTGCCGCGCGCCGGCTCCAGTTCATACAGCGTGACGACCGGGCCGGGGCGCACCTTGGTGATTTCGCCGCGCACGCCAAAGTCTTCCAGCACCGATTCCAGCATGCGGGCATTCTGCTCCAGCGCGTCCTCGCTGGTCAGGTCCTGGCGCTTCACCACCTTGGGCTGGCTCAGCAGCGCCAGCGGCGGTAGCGCGATCTCGCCATCGCTGCCGAGGTTGAGCGAGGGCTGCGCCTCGGCCTTGGCGCGCTTGCCGGTGGGCGGCTTCGGCGCGCGCTTCTCGATGCGCGGCGGCGGCGCGACCTCGACTTCCTCTGCCTCGTCCTCTTCTTCGTCCTCGCTCTCGCTGCGCGGCGGCGCGGGGCCGAAGGTCGGCTCGACACGGCGGCCGGCGTGTCGTGGCGCGGCGATATTCTCGGTCTTGCCGGCCTTGCCCGTGCGCTCGACGCGGCGTTCGGACACGGCGGCGGCGCCGCGGCGGAACACCGGCAGCAGGCGGCCGACGAGCAGCGCGAGGAAGGCGACGCCGCGGCCGATGTGGCGCAGGGCCCACCAGCTCCAGCGCCCCAGCGTGCGCCATTCCGCCGTCGACAGCGCGACGGCGAACAGCGCGGCAGGGATCAGCGCGATGAGGGCGACCAGGCCATAGGCGGCGGGCGCGGCCTCCACGGTCAGCGCATTGCCCAGCGCCACCGCGCGGCGCAGCAGCACGTCGCCGACAAAGCCGCCGGGCGCGAAGGGCGGCACCCAGTCGATCAGCGTGACCAGGCCGGCGGCGGCGATGCCGCCGAGCACCAGGCTGAAGGGCAGCAGCACGATGTTGAGCCAGGCCCAGGGCAGGCCGCGGTGCGAGGCGAGCCGCCACGACCAGGCGGCCAGCACCAGCACGATCAGGCCGGAGACGAAGCCGAAGGTCTGGAAGGACAGGTCGGCGACCAGCGCGCCGCGCGCGCCCAGCCAGTTGGCGGGCACGGCCGAGGTCGCCGTGTTGATGCTGGGGTCGTTGGGTGAATAGGAGACCAGCGCCGCGGCATAGGCGAGCGCGAGCAGGAAGACCATGGCGCCGCCAAACTCGACGGCGCGGCGGCGCAGGAAGTCAGCCGTTCCGGTGGGCAGGAAAGCGTCGCGATTGCTGGCGGCCATGGCCGGTGTCCCTCGATCTTTCCTAAAGTGCTTCGGCGACGCGGCGCAGGCCTTCGTCGGTCTTCGTCACGTCATCCACCAGCGCGAGGCGGATATAGGCCGCGCCCGGGTTTGGTTCGCCGGGCACGTCGCGCGTCACATATTGTCCCGGCAGCACGCGCACGCCGGCGCTTGCCCACAGGTGCTTCGCCACCGCTTCCGAATCGCCGACATCGAGCCACAGGAAGAATCCGCCGCCCGGCCGGTAGAAGCCGAAGCGGTTGCCCAGGATGCGTTCGGCGATGTCGAACTTCTCGCGGTAGAGCGCGCGGTTTGCTTCCACATGCGCCTCGTCGCGCCACAGCGCGGCGGAGGCGGCGAGCGTCGGCAGCGGCGGCAGCGAGCCGCCATAGCTCCGCAGCGTGCGGAAGCGCCTGATCAGGTCGGGGTCGCCGGCGACGAAGCCGGAGCGCAGGCCCGGCGCGTTGGAGCGTTTCGACAGCGAATGGAAGACCAGCACATTCTTCAGGCAGCCGGTCTCGGCGCAGATCTCCAGCGTGCCGGTCGGCGGCTCGCGCGTGTAGATCTCGGCATAGCATTCGTCCATCAGCAGGACGAAGTCGTGCTCGCGCGCCAGCTTGAGCAGCCGGCGCAGATAGTCCGCGCTCGCCACCGTGCCCTGCGGGTTGGCGGGCGAGCACAGATAGAAGACGGCGGTGCGGGCAAGGTCGCGCTCGGCAATCGCGTCGAGGTCGGGGAAGAAATTGTTGGCCTTCGTCGCCGGCAGGTAGACCGGCTCCGCCCCGGCGGCCAGCGCCGCGCCGGCATAGGCGTGATAGAAGGGATTCGGCATCAGCGCCGCCGGCCGCGCCCCTGCCTTTTTTTCCGGCACCGCGATCAGCGGCGCCATGAACAGCCCCTCGCGCGTGCCCGACAGCGGCAGGATGTGGCGGCCCGGCTCGATCATCCCGGCGGGCAGGGCATAGCGCCGCGTCAGCCAGTCGGCCACCGCCTGGCGAAAATCGGGGGTGCCGTCGAGCGGCGGGTATTTCCCCAAGAGGTTGCGGTTTTCGAACAACACGCGGCCGACAAGCTCGGGAAGCGGGTGCTGCGGTTCCCCCAAATGCAAAACAATTGGGGGTTTTCCGGGCGAAATGGGGCCCAAAAGCGCGGAAAGGCGCTCAAAAGGGTTGTCCCCCAGCCCATCAAGGCGCGCGTTGA
>CAXNFA010000125.1:0-5753 GCA_964201105.1 Alphaproteobacteria bacterium
GCCCGATGCCATGTTCGACCGCGTGCTGCTGGTCCATGCGCTGGAAACCAGCGAAGAGATGCGCCCCATGCTGCGCGAGATCTGGCGCGTGCTGGCGCCCGAAGGCCGGCTGCTGATCGTCGCACCCAACCGCAGCGGCGTATGGTCTCGGCTGGAGCGCACGCCCTTTGGCGCGGGCCAGCCCTTCAGCCACGGACAGCTGGAACGGCTGTTGCGCGAAGCGATGTTTTCGCCGACGCAATCCTCGGCCGCGCTTTACTTCCCGCCGACGCGCTGGAATTTCGCCCTGCGCCTTGCCGGCCCGCTAGAGAATTTCGGCGCGCGCATCAAGGCGACGGCGCTCGCGGGCGCCGTGCTGGTCGAAGCCTCAAAGCAGGTCTATGCAGTCGGCGTCCGCGCCCAGGGCCGCCGCCGCCGTCCGGTCGCCGTCCCGGCGATTCGCCTGGTACAGCGCGGGGCCGCCCGGGTGCCGGGCCACGCGGTGCCGGACGTCCCCAGAAGCTAGGCCCGCCGCAGCAGGAACAGGCCCTGCTGTGCGAACAGGTTGCCAAGCGATTCGATCTTGCTGAACCAGGTGGCCTTGCCGCCCCGGTTCAGGTAGACGCGCCGTTCCACCACGAGGTTCAGGTCGCGGCACAGCTCTTCGAAGTCGCGGATCGTGCAGAGGTGGATATTGGGCGTTTCCCACCACGGTTCGTCGAGCAGCTCCGTTTCCGGCATGCGGCCCTCTGTCAGCAGCTGCAGGCGGATTTTCCAGAAGGCGAAGTTGGGGAAGGACACGATGGCGTGGCGGCCGATGCGCACCATCTCCTCCACCACCTTGCGCGGATTGCGCGTCGCCTGCAGCGTCAGCGACAGCACCACATAGTCGAAGGCCTGGTCGGGATAGTCGACGAGGTCGATGTCGGCATCGCCCTGGATCACGGACAGGCCATTGGTCACGCAGGCATTCACGCCGGCCTGGGAAATCTCGATGCCGCGCGCATCCACGTCCTTCTGGGTCGAGAGCACATGCAGCAGGTCGCCTTCGCCGCAGCCGACATCCAGCACGCGGCTGCGCGAGGGGATCATGTCGGCGATCAGCAGCAGGTCGACGCGCGTGTCAGGCACGCGCGACAGGGTAATGGGTGCGTTCATGCCGGCAGCCCCCGGCGTCGCGCGGCGCCATTCAGGAAACCGGTCAGGGTGCGGTCAAATTCCGGCTCATCGAGAAGGAAGGCGTCGTGGCCCTTGTCGGATTCGATCTCGACGAAGCTGACATTGGCCGCTTCGGCATTCAGCGCACGCACCACGTCGCGGCTTTCCCAGGTCGGGAACAGCCAGTCGCTGGTGAACGAGATGACGCAGAAGCGCACCGGGGTCTTTTCAAACGCCAGCGACAGCGTGTCGTCATGCTCCGCCGCCAGGTCGAAATAGTCCATCGCACGGGTGATGTAGAGGTAGGAATTCGCGTCGAAGCGCTCGACGAAGGTGATGCCCTGGTGGCGCAGGTAGCTTTCCACCTGGAAGTCGGCGTCGAAGCCATAGGTCACGCGGTTGCGGTCCTGCAGCTTGCGGCCGAACTTCCGGCGCAGCGCCGGCTCGGACAGGTAGGTGATATGCGCCGCCATGCGGGCGACGGCCAGGCCGGCGCGCGGCACGGTGCCCTTTTCAAGGTAATTGCCGCCGGCCCAGTTCGGGTCAGCCATGATCGCCTGGCGCCCCACCTCGTGGAAGGCGATGTTCTGCGCGGAATGGCGCGCCGCGGCGGCGATTGGCACGGCCGCGAAGACCCGCTCGGGATAGGCATGGGCCCATTGCAGCACCTGCATTCCGCCCATCGAGCCGCCAATCACCGCGAACAGCTGTTCGATGCCGAGATAGTCGAGCACGCGCGCCTGCGCCCGCACCATGTCGGCGATGGTGATGACGGGGAAGGTCAGCCCCCAGGGCTTGCCGGTGTCCGGGTTGATTTCCTTCGGCCCGCTTGAGCCCATGCAGCCGCCGATCACATTCACGCAGATCAGGAAATAGCGGCCGGTGTCGAGTGGCTTGCCTGGCCCGACGATCCGCTCCCACCATCCCGGCTTGCCTGTGACGGGATGGGCGCTGGCGACATACTGGTCGCCGGTCAGGGCATGGCAGATGAGGATCGCGTTGGACTTGTCGGCGTTGAGCGCGCCATAGGTCTGGTAGGCCATGGTGAAGCGATGCAGCTCCACCCCGCAGTCCAGCCGTAACGGCCGGTCATGGCCGAGTTCGACGGAAAAGCCCTGGTCGACCGGCTGGCCGCCGGCGGATGTGACCACGGGTTGGGACGTCATAAAGGCCTGTCCTGAAGCAGAAAAACGCGAAGGGCCATAGGTTGGTCCGGAGCCCCGCCGTGTCAACGTTTTCTTTGATTTCGGGGCCCGCGGGGACTATGACTATCTGCCCTCGACAGCGCATTTCCCGACGTTTTTCATGGCCAAACTGCCCAACACGCTCGACGAGCTCCGGCGTGAAATCGACGCCATTGACGACCGCCTGCACGACTTGATCGGGCAGCGGACGGCCGTCGTGCGCCGGATTGCCGAGATCAAGGGAAAGGGCCCCGTGCTGCGCCCGGGGCGCGAGGCCCGCATCCTGCGTCACCGGCTGGCGGTGGCCGAGGGCGACGTCATCCCCGGGGCCGTATTTGCCCGGGTGTGGCGTGAGCTGATTGCGGCCTATTGCCGGTTGCAGGGCCCCCTCCAGGTGGCGGTCTGCGCGCCGGTGAAGTCCGTTGGCTATTGGGATATTGCCCGCGACCATTTCGGCTCCACCACCAAGATGAGCCTGTTCCATTCCCCCACGCTCGTCCTGCGGGCGGTGGGCGAGGTTGATGGCATGGTCGGCCTGCTCCCCATGCCGCATGACGACGACACAGACCCTTGGTGGCGCCACCTGGCGACCGGGCCGGAGCCCTCGCTCCGTGTTGTCGCGCGGCTGCCTTTCACTGCCAATCCGGGCGCCCGCTTCGAAGACCTGCAGGCCGTCGTCGTGGCCCGCGTGGCCGAGGAAGACAGCGGCGATGACGTCAGCTGGCTTGTCGTCTCGGCCGAGGAACGGGTCAGCCGCCGCTCGCTGAACGACCTGATGCAGGCCGCCGGCTTCGATGCCCATGTGCTGGCCGGCCATGACGAAGGATCGGCCTCGGACTATTTCTACCTGCTGGAAGCCGCCGGTCACATCGCCCGCGATGACGCCCGGCTGGCCACGGTGACAGAGAAGCTCAAGGCGGCCCGCGGTCGCGTCATCCCGGTTGGCGCCTATGCCCGGCCGCAGGCGGATGCTTAAGCGATGACCACGCCGCGTCCACGTCCCGGCATTCTCGACATCGCGCCCTACGTCGGCGGCGAATCGAAGATTGCCGGCATCAACCGCATCATCAAGCTGTCGTCGAACGAGTCGGCTATCGGGCCCAGCCCCAAGGCCATCGCCGCGCATCAGGCGGCGGCGCCCGACATGTTCCGCTACCCTGACGGCGATTCGAAACTGCTGCGCGAAGCCGTCGGCCGCCACCACGGCCTCGATCCGGCGCGCATCGTCTGCGGCGCGGGCTCGGATGAACTGCTGCATCTGCTGGTCGAATGCTACGCCATGCCGGGCGACGAGGTGCTTTACAATCGGCACGGCTTCGCCATCTACCCGATCGCGGCGATGACGGCGGGCGCGGTGCCCGTGGCGGCGCCCGAGGTGGATTACACGGCCAGCGTCGACACGCTTCTCGAGCGCATCTCCTCGCGCACGCGGCTGGTGATGCTCGCCAACCCGAACAATCCGACCGGCACCTACCTGCCGACGGCGGAGCTGAAGCGCCTGCGCGACGGCATGCCGGCGGACGCTCTGCTGGTCATCGATTCGGCCTATGCCGAGTTTGTCGATCGGCCCGACTACACGGCGGGCGAAGACCTCGTCGATGCGCATGACAATGTGGTCATGACGCGCACCTTCTCGAAGCTCTATGGCCTTGCCGGCCTGCGCGTGGGCTGGGCCTATGGCCCGCCCGCCATCGTCGATGTGCTCAACCGCACGCGGCCGCCCTTCAACGTCAACCTGCCGGCGCAGGCGGCGGCGGTGGCGGCGCTCGACGATACGGCGCACACGCAGAAGGCGCGCGACCACAATGCGCGCTGGTTGCCCTGGCTTGTGGACGAACTGACGAAGCTCGGCCTGCCGCCAGTGCCCAGCGTGGCGAATTTCGTGCTCGTGCCGCTCGGCAGTCCGCAGCGCGCCAAGGCGGCGCAGGATTTCCTGCGCACGCGCGGCATCCTCGTGCGCCAGATGGGCGGCTATCACCTGCCCGACTTCCTGCGTGTGTCGGTGGGTCTCGAAGACGAACTCAAGGCCTTCATCGAGGCGCTGGGCGATTTCCTGAAGCAGGCGCGCTGAGATGACCGCTCCGATGTTCAAGCGCATGGCGCTGCTCGGCGTCGGCCTGATCGGCGGCTCCATGTCCCATGCGGCCCGCCGCGGTGGTCTGGTTGGCGAAATCGTTGGCCATGCGAAAAGCGAACGCACGCGGGTCCGCGCGCTGGAACTCGGTCTTTGCGCGAAGATGTACGAGAACCCGGCCGATGCCGCCCGCGACGCCGATCTTGTCGTGCTGGCAACTCCAGTCGGTGCCTATGCATCGCTCGCGGCTGCCATAGCGCCGGTCCTGAAGCCAGGCACCATCGTCACCGATGTGGGGTCGGTGAAGGCCGCCGTGGTCGCCGACGTGGCGCCGCATATCCCCGCGGGTGTCGACTTCGTGCCGGCGCATCCGGTCGCGGGCACCGAGCATTCCGGTCCCGACGCGGGCTTTGCCGAACTTTTCGACAACCGCTGGACCATTCTGACGCCGCCCGAAGGCACCAATCCGGCGGCGGTGGAAAAGCTCGCCGCCTTCTGGCGCGCGCTTGGCGCTCTGGTCGACGTCATGACGCCGCCCCACCACGACCTGGTGCTGGCCGTCACTTCGCATCTGCCGCATCTCATTGCCTACAACATCGTCGGCACCGCCAAAGACCTGGAAGCGGTGACCGAGTCCGAGGTGATCAAATACGCCGCCGGCGGCTTTCGCGACTTCACGCGCATCGCCGCCTCGGACCCGGTGATGTGGCGCGACATCTTCCTGACCAATGGGGGTGCCGTGCTCGAAATGCTCGGCCGCTTTCAGGAAGACCTGTCGGTGCTGACGCGCGCCATCCGCTTCAAGGACGGCGAGACGCTGGAAAAATTCTTCACCCACACCCGTGCCATCCGCCGCAGTGTCATCGACGCGGGGCAGGCTGATCCGGAAACAGCGAAGAAGAAATAAGGTTTGTTGGGCGGGACGATCAGTTCAACTGCAGCGGCGGCAAGTCCGCCACCACGACCGGCCCGATCGACAATTTGCCGAACTGGGCGTTCAACGGGACGGTGATTCCCCCCGCCGCGTCGCGGGCAGCCAGCAGGCCGACGGAAATCTTGATGCCGCTGGCGGCGCGGCTGTTGAGCAGCCCGGCCTTGACCAACTGGTCGATGAAGTCCGACAGGCCGCGCAGCGTGGTGCTGAAGGCGCCCAGCGGCCGCATCGCCTCGTCCAGCGCCAGCGTGCCGTCGCCGTCGGCGACCAGGGCCCCCCAGGCGAGATGCATCTTCTTCGCCTCAATCGCGCCGCCACCGTCGCGCCAGGCCGTGACACGATCCTTCAGCGTGCCCTGGCCGGGCATCGGGCCGATGATCTGGATGTCAGCCGCCAGCCGGTCAATCACGCCGCCCAGCCTGTC
>CAXNFA010000126.1:0-5739 GCA_964201105.1 Alphaproteobacteria bacterium
TTCGCCAACGATCCGGAGCGGCAGCTCGACTTTGAAAGTGCGCGGGCGGAATACGAGCGCCTGGCCGATGCCTATCGCGCGCTCGGCTATGGCACGATCATCCTGCCGCGGACCGGGGTGTCGGAACGAGCCGATTTCGTGCTCGCACGGCTGGCCGACTAAGACTTCCGGCTTGCCTTGCAGCCCCGGGGGCGGGGCGCTATAAGCACGGGCCCGACTGACGGAGTGTAGCTCAGCCTGGTAGAGCACTAGCTTCGGGAGCTAGGGGCCGGAGGTTCGAATCCTCTCACTCCGACCAATCCGATTCAGGGCCGAATGAACAAGGGGAAGCGCCTGGCGCTTCCCCTTTTTCTGTTTCCGGCCATGGGTTTACGGAGGGCCTGTCGTCTCCGGCTCGGCCGACCTAGACTCTCGCCGGGCGGCCAGCGACGCTGCCGCAGATCCAGGGTCTTGCCATGCAAATGAACCGCCGCCTTCTTCTCCTCGGACTGGGTTTTGTCCTGCTGCCGGGCCTCGCCCGCGCCCAGGGCAACCTGCTCGACCGCGCCCGCGGCGCCATCGACCAGCTGCCGCGCCCTGGTGCGGGCGGCGGCGGTGGCAGCAGCCTCGGCAACCTGCCCGTGGGCGAGGTGGCGAGCGGCCTGAAGGAAGCACTGCGCGTCGGCAGCGACCGGGTGGTGAAGCAGGTCAGCGCGCTCGGCGGCTTCGAGCGCGACTCCGCGATCCGCATTCCCCTGCCCGGCCCACTGCAACGCGCCCGCGACCTGATGTCCCGCGTCGGCCTGTCGGGCATGGCGGACGACCTGCAGACCCGCATGAACGCGGCGGCCGAGAAGGCGTCGGGCAAGGCGGCGCCGATCTTCTGGAAATCGATCGAGGCAATGACGCTCGACGACGCCATGGCGATCTACAAGGGACCGCAGGACGCCGCGACGCGCTATTTCGAGAAGCAGATGTCGCCACCGCTGACGAAGGAATTCACGCCTGTCGTCGATGACGCGCTGAAGGATGCCGGCGCGGTGCAATCCTTCAACGCGATGATGAGCCGCTACAGCGCTCTGCCGCTGGCCGGCGAGGTGCGCACCAACCTGACCGAGCACACGGTGGAAGGTGGGCTGAAGGGCATCTTCCACTATCTCGCGCGCGAGGAAGCCTCGATCCGCCAGAACCCGGCGGCGCGCAGCACCGACCTGCTCAAGAAGGTCTTTGGCTGAGCGGTTTGACGCCCGCGAAATAGGCGGTGGCGCCAAAGGCCGAAAGGCCGAGCATCAACCACAGCACGGCGTCATAGCCGCCAAAGGTCCAGATCGCCGCCGCCGCGAGTGGCCCGGCTGCCCGGGCGACCGTGGCCGGCAGGGCCAGCGCGCCGCTGACCGTCGCATAACCCTCGGTGCCGAGGATTTCGGGAATGATGATGCCGCGCGCGATGGTCAGCACGCCGTTGCCGATGCCATGCATCACGGCATAGACCGCCAGGATCACCGGATGTGGTGGCAGCAGCAGCAGGATCAGCAGCGCCACCGGCAGGCAGACGATGGGCACGATGCCGACCTTCACCGCGCGCAGGCGGCGACCAAAGGAGAGCAGGACAAGTCGCCCGATCACCTGCGCCGGGCCGACCAGGGTCAGGATGACGATGATCAGCGCCATCGGCACCGCGCGTTCGCGCAGCAGCGGAATGATGTGGAAGACCAGCGCGGTGAAAGCGAATGAGTTGCAGACCACCATCAGCAGCAGGCCCCAGAAGGCCGGGCTGCGCAGCGCGCGGCGCAGCGGGCCCGCACCGGCGCCCTGGGGCGGGCGTGGCCGCAGCGGCGGCCGCGTGCCGCGCAGGACGACGGCATGAATCACGGCGCAGAGAAGGATATTGCCGAGCGACAGGATGAGCAGCGCATCGCGCCAGCCGATGCTGTCGATCAGCCATTGCGTCAGCGGCGCGAAGACGGTGCCGGCAAAGCCGCCGAGGAGCGTGACGTAGAGAATACCCTGGCGCGCCTGCGCGCCCAGATTGGCGGTGATGACGGCAAAGGCCGGCTCATACAGTGTCGCCGCCTGGGCCAGGCCCAGCGCCACCCAGATGGCATAGAAGACCAGCACATTATCGACGCCGGACCAGGCCAGGCAGGCCACCGCCCCGAGCAACGAGCCGCCAGTCATCACCAGCCAGGCGCCGCGCCGGTCGATCCACGCGCCAATCGGCAGCGCCGCAAGCCCGGCGACGAGCAGACCGAGCGAAAGCGCGCCGTTCAACTCGGCGCGGCTCCAGCCAAGCTCCGCCTCCATCGGCACGACGAACAGCGCAAAGCTGTAGAAGAGCGAGCCCCAGGAGACGAGCTGCGCGACGGCGAGCGTCCCCACCAGCGTCCAGGGCCCGATGCGCATCAGTCAGCAACGCCGCGTGCGCAGATCAGGGTACCGGGCCGGGCAGCGTGCATGGGTGCGCCTCCAGCCGGGAAAAGTATAGAAAGGCTATGAATTGGACAATTGCGACGCAGCGCCGCTGATATAGTCGGTTCATGACTGCCGCCACCAAACGCGCCGCCTCAGCCACGCCAGAGGACTGCGCCGATGCGCTGCTGGAATTCCTGCCCGTCTTCGTACGGCTGATGGTGGCCGAGGTGCGCCAGAGCGCCGGACCCAACAGCCTGACCCCGCCGCAATTCCGCTGTCTCGAAATCCTGCGCCGCGATCCCGGCCTGTCGTTGTCGACGCTCGCCGAACGCATGGGCGTGCGCCAGCCCACCGCCTCGCTGATCGTGCTGCGGCTGGTGCGCGATGGCTTCGTCGCGCGCAAGCGCGCCACTGGCGAGCGCCGCCGCGCCGTGCTGACGCTGACCGACAAGGGACTGACCATGATCGAGGCGACGCGCAGCATCATCCGCGAGCGCATCGCCATCGCGCTCGAACCGCTGCCGGCGCCGCAGCGGGCCCGCGTGCTGGATGGGCTGGAGCTGCTTACCGTGGCGATCGGCGGGCCCGAGGGCGCGGGCTAACCGGCGCTTCGGCGCCGTCCAGCTGCTTCACCAGCGTCTTCGGCGCGACCGCGCGATAGCTTTCCACCAGCCAGGTCTTCAAGGTCGGCAGCGGCAGGCGCTCCTTCGCGGCGAAGCGTGCCGTCACCCAGCCCGCCTTGCCGAGGCCATAGCCGCTTGGCTCCACATGGGGCAGCAGGACGACGGCGTGCCCCGACTGCGGCAACTTCACCGTCACGGAAAGCCCGCCCTCGACGGCGTGCAGGAAGGCAAAGACCTTGCCCCGCACCTTCAGCGCGCGCTCGCCCCAGGGAAAATCCTCCGTCGCCTCCGGCAACGTCAGGCCGTGATCGCGAAGCGCCTTTTCATCCTTGCTCATTGGCTTGGCAGCCATCTTCCCCTCCCGCACACCCGCGCCGAAGCTTGGCGGGCGCGGCGCCGCCATGCAACATGAAGGAAACACAGGGAGACCAACATGGCCGACACCTACCCGCGCGACCTGATCGGCTACGGCCCCAACCCGCCCGATCCGCAATGGCCCGGCGGCGCGCGGCTCGCGCTCAACTTCGTGCTCAACTACGAGGAAGGCTCGGAATATTCGATCCTGGAAGGCGATGTCGCGGCCGAGACCTATATCGGCGAGGTGCCGGTTGCTTCCGTGGGCGCCGGCAAGCGCGACCTCGTCACCGAATCGCTCTACGAATATGGCAGCCGCGTCGGCGTGTGGCGGCTGTTCAACCTGTTCCGGGACCGCAACCTGACGATGACGGTGTTCGGCTGCGCGCTGGCGCTGGAGCGCAACCCGCTGGTCGCCGGCGCCATTCGCGAGGCGGGCTATGACGTGTGCAGCCATGGCTGGCGCTGGATCAGCCATCACCTGTTGTCGGAGGACGAGGAGCGCGAGCATATTCGGCGCGCGGTCGCCTCCATCGCGCAAACCGTGGGGGAGCGCCCACTCGGCTGGTATTGCCGCTATTCGCCGTCGGCCAACACGCGGCGCCTGCTGCTGGAGCATGGCGGCTTTCTCTATGATTCCGATTCCTACGCCGACGACCTGCCCTACTGGACGAAGGTCGATGGCGCGCCGCAGCTCGTCATCCCCTATACCTTCACCAACAACGACGCCAAGTTCACGGCCGCACCCGGTTTTGGCACGTCGGACGACTTCTTCACCTATCTGCGCGATGCCTTCGACGTCTATTGCGCAGAGGGCGCCCGCACGCCGCGCATGATGACGGTCGGCCTGCATGCGCGCTTCGCCGGCCACCCAGGCCGGCTCGCCGGACTCATGCGCTTCCTCGATCACGTCCAGCGGCGCAACGACGTCTGGATCTGCCAGCGCGTCGAGATTGCCCGCCACTGGCATCGTCTGCACCCCGCCCCGTGACCCGCCGCTTTGCTTTGCTGCGCTGCGGAATCATTTTGTCCGCTGTCAAAGGCTTTTCCCGCCCGTCGCAGGCCCGGCATTGCCTTGACTTACGGGAAAGGAACCGGAGACAGTGACGCGCCGCCCCACGACGGGCGCGCGGGGTTTAATGAATTTTCGGGGAGACACCCAATGAATCGGTGGTTTGGCGCCGCTGCAGTGATCGGCCTGATGGCCTTTGCAGCCGGACAGTCGCAGGCGAAAGACCTGCTTTATCTATCCATCAATGTGCCAAACAGCCTGAATGTCGACGGGCCGGGGGGTACCTTCCCGCCATCCTATGGCGGCATGCTCAACGTGCTCGAGCCGATGCTGGGCTACAAGGTCAAGGGCGTGAATGCCGAGGGCATCACGGAACTGGACTTCACCCAGTTCGAGGCGCGACTGGTGGAATCCTGGAGCTTCGACGCGCCCAGCCTGACCTGGACGATGAAGCTGCGCCGCGGCATCAAGGGTTGCGACGGCACCACCTTCAACGCCGACGACATTCTCTACACCTTCGCCCGCGCGAAATCGCTGTCGGGCGCCGCCGCCATCGCCTACTTCCTGGCCAACGTCGGCTCCGTCGCGACCTTCACGCCCGCGCTGTTCGCTGCCCGTGCCGAGGCGCAGAAGGCGAAGGACGAGGGCAAGCCGGCGCCGGCCAACGACCCGCGCAAGCTTGGCGACGAAGTGAAGAAGATCGACGACTACACGGTCCAGATCAAACAGTCTTCGGCCAACGGCCTGTTCCTGTCGGTGATGAACATCTTTGCCTTCCACATGTATGACAAGGAAGGCATGGAAAAGATGGCGACGGCGGATGACCCCTGGTCGCATGGCTTTGCGAACGGCGTGGGCGTTGCCAGCTGGGGCCCCTATTGCATCGAGACATGGAAGAAGGAAGACCAGTTCGTCCTGCGCGCCAACCCGGACTACTACCGCGGCAAGGCGCATTTCGACCGAGTCATCGTCCGCAAGGTGCCCGAAAGCGCCACCCGCCTGACGACCCTTCGCACCGGCGGCGCGCATATCACCGACTCGCTCAGCTTCCGCGAGTTCGACAGCTTGAAGACCGCGCGCGGCGTCAAGGTCGGCGGTGCCTACAACAACTCCACGACCACGCTGGCGCCGAATTGGAAGGCAGAGCCCTTCACTAACGTGAAGCTGCGTCAGGCGATCGCCCATGCGATCCCCTACCAGCAGCTGATCGACAACATCTACCAGGGCAATGCCAGGAAATGGAACGGCGTGCTGCCGTCGGTCTACCCCGGGTTCAAGGGGCAGGCGGGCTATGACTACAACCCGACAAAGGCCAAGCAGTTGCTCGCCGAAGCGGGTTTCCCGAACGGCCAGGGGCTG
>CAXNFA010000127.1:0-5738 GCA_964201105.1 Alphaproteobacteria bacterium
ATGTCCAGGAAGGAGATCTGGCCGTTGAGGAAAGCGTGAACGGCAACCTCGTTCGCCGCGTTGAGCAGTGTAGGTGCCACGCCCCCGCTTTGCAAGGCTTCCCGCGCCAATGTAAGGGCGGGAAAACGTTTTAGATCAGGGGCTTGGAAGGTCAATTGACCGAGCGCGGCGAGGTCGAGCCGGCGGGCTGGCGCGGGGATGCGCCGCGGCCATCCCAGGGCAAAGGCAATGGGCGTCCGCATGTCGGGCGTGCCCAGCTGCGCCAGCACCGATCCATCGACATAGGCGACCAGGCTGTGGATCACGGATTGCGGATGAATCAGGACGTCGATCCGCTCTGATGGCATGTCGAAGATGTAGGACGCCTCGATCAGTTCGAGGCCTTTGTTCATCATTGTGGCCGAATCGACGGAGATCTTGGCGCCCATGCTCCAGTTCGGGTGCGCCACGGCCTGGGCTGGGGTGACGCGGACCAGGGTCTCGGGCGTGGCGTCGAGAAATGGTCCGCCCGAGGCGGTCAGGATCAGGCGATCGACCGTCTCCGGCTGGTCGAAGTCAAAGACCTGGAAGATCGCATTGTGCTCGGAATCGACGGGTAGCAGCGTCGCCCCGCCTCGCTCCACCTCGGCCCGGAAGACCGGGCCGGCGGTCACCAGGCATTCCTTGTTGGCTATGGCCAGGATGGCGCCGCGCCGGGCTGCGGCCAGCGTGGGGGCAAGGCCGGCGGCACCTACGATGGCCGCCATCACCCAGTCGGACGGACGGGCCGCGGCTTCGATCAGAGCCTCGGGACCGGCAGCAACGGCGATGTTGGTGCCGGCCAGCGCCTCGCGCAGGGCGCCGTAGAGTGCCGGATCGCCGATGACCGCAATTCGCGCCCGCAGGTCGCGCGCCTGCTGCGCAAGCAGGGTGACGTTGGCGAAGGCGGTCAGCGCCTCGACGTCATAGGCCTCAGGATCGCGTAGCAGGAGATCCACGGTCGAGCAGCCGACCGACCCCGTCGACCCCAGGATGGTCACGCTGCGCGGCATGGCGCGGGGATCTGGGGTCTCGGCTAGCGCCATACCAGCGCGCTCCCGTCGTTGAACAGCGCGATCAGCGCGGCGGCGGGCAGCGCGAACAGCAGGCTGTCCACCCGGTCTAGCACGCCGCCATGGCCAGGAATCAATGTGCCGCTGTTCTTGACCCCGAAGTGGCGCTTCGCGGCTGATTCGGCGAGGTCACCCAACTGCGCGACGATGGCAAGGGCGATGCTGACCGGGACGACGAAATCGACATAGGTAGAATGCGTCAGTCCCGACGTTGCCGCGCCGGCGGCGGCGGCGGCAACAACGCCGCCCACCGCGCCCGACCAAGTCTTGCCCGGGCTGATGCTGGGCGCGAGCTTGGGACCGCGCAGCGTGCGCCCGACCGCGTAGGCGCCGATGTCGGAGGACCACACGACGACAAGCACCCACACAAGCGCCGACAAGCCATGGGTGTGGTCGTCGCGTAACCAGAGGAAGGCGATAACGGGCAGCGCGATGTAGAGCGCTCCCAGGCCGGCCCACAGCGCGCGGCGGCCCTGCAGGCGCGCCAGCAGATACAGCACAAGCGCGCCGATCAGGCTCAGCGCGACGGCGGTGTTCCATTCGCCCAGTTCCGCGACAATCGCGGCCACCGCAACCAGGGCGGCGTGAGTCTGGCCAAGCGTACCTTTCAGCCCCTCGCCGCCGCACAGCCTGTCCGATTCGTGGACGGCGGCAAGGCCGAAGGCGATGCCCAATGCCACCAGCGCCCAATCGCCGATGACGACAGCGCCGATCACCAACGGGGCGAGAACAAGGGTCGAAAGGATGCGCAGCGTCAGGGAGTCGCGCGCGGCGGATGTCATTGCGGCCGGTCGCAGGTGCGCGGTCAGGACGCGGCCACGGCGCCGTAACGCCGTTCGCGCCGCTGAAATTCAGCAATGGCAGCGGCCAGGTGCGCGCGCGAAAAGTCCGGCCACAGCGTGTCGAGGAAGATAAGCTCGGCATAGGCTAGCTGCCAGAGCAGAAAATTGCTCAACCGCTGTTCGCCACTGGTGCGGATCAACAGGTCGGGATCGGGAATGTCGCCTGTCTGCAAATAGCTGCTGAAGCGCTCGGCATCGATCGCGGCCGGGTCCAGTTCGCCCCGCGCCACCTCTTCGGCGATCTGCCGCGTGGCTGCGAGGATCTCGTTGTGGCTGCCATAGTTCAGGGCGATGACCAGGTTCAGCCCGGTGTTACCGCGTGTGAGCTGTTCGGCCTCGCCGATCATGGCGCGAAGATCTGCCGCGATTGGCGTGTGATCGCCGATGAAGCGGATGCGGACCTGGTTGCGATGCAGGGCCGCCAGTTCGCGCCGCAGATACAGGCGAAGCAGACCCATCAGGTCGTTGACCTCCGTCGGCGGCCGCTTCCAGTTTTCCGACGAGAAGGCATAGAGCGTCAGATACTGCACGCCCATCTCGCCGCAGGCTTCCACGGCCTCTCGCACCGCGTCCGCGCCGCGCTGGTGCCCGGCGAAACGCGGCAGGCCACGCGCTTTCGCCCAGCGCCCATTGCCATCCATGATGATGGCGATGTGGCGCGGCGGCAGCCGTGGGTCGCTGACGGCGGGCGCTGCTGTCATGGTCAGACCTGGGCGATGTCCTTCTGTTTCGCGGCGAAGGTTTCGTCGATCTTGGCGATGACCGCGTCCGTCATCTTCTGGATCTTCTCGGACTGAACCTTGTGCTCGTCCTCGGAAATCTTGCGGTCCTTTTCCTGCTTTTTCAGCGCCTCCATGCCATCGCGGCGCACGTTGCGCACGGCGATGCGCGCCTGCTCGGCATATTTGCCGGCGACCTTGATCAGCTCGGCGCGGCGCTCGGCGTTGAGTTCTGGCAGTGGCACGCGAATGGTTGTGCCTTCCGTCTGTGGGTTGAGGCCAAGGCCGGAATCGCGAATGGCCTTTTCAACGGCCTTCACCAGACCCTTGTCCCACACTTGCACCGAGATGAGGCGCGGTTCCGGCGTGGTGACGGTGCCGACCTGGTTCAGCGGCATATCGCTGCCATAGGCATTGACCTTGACCGGCTCGAGCAGGCTGACGGATGCGCGGCCCGTCCGCAGGCCGGCGAATTCCGTCTTCAAGGCATCAATGGCGCCGTTCATGCGGCGTTGCAGGGCATCAAGCTCCTGATCCGACACTTTTTCCCTCCCCGGTGATGATGGCATGCCCCTCGCCGGCGCCGATCACGGTGCAGCGGCCTTCGCCGGCAATCACCTTGCCGAAGGAACCCGGGGCGTGGATGTCGAACACCAGGATCGGAATATTGCTGTCGCGTGCCAGCGTGATGGCGGCCGCGTCCATGACCTTCAGATCCTTGGCGAGAACTTCGAGATAGGTGAGCCGCTCGTAGCGGCGGGCGTCGGCAACCTTCTTGGGATCGGCCGTGTAGACGCCATCGACCTGCGTGGCCTTCAGCAAGGCATCGCAGCCCATTTCGGCAGCGCGCAACGCGGCGGCGGTATCGGTGGTAAAGAAGGGGTTGCCGGTGCCGGCGGCGAAGATGACGATGCGGCCGGTTTCCAGGTGGTGGACGCCACGGCGGCGGATGTAGGGCTCGCAGATCGAGGTCATCGGAATGGCCGACATGACCCGGGTCTCGGCACCCTTGCCTTCCAGGGCGTGCTGGAGGGCGAGCGCGTTGATGACAGTCGCCAGCATGCCCATGTAGTCGGCGCCGGCGCGCTCCATACCCTCTTTCGCCGCGGCTGCGCCGCGAACGATGTTACCGCCGCCGACGACGAGGCAGACTTCGACGCCCATTTGCTGCACGGCGATGACATCGCGGGCGATGCTGTGAACGGTGCCCCAGTCGATGCCGTAATTCTGGTCGCCCTGCAGCGCCTCGCCGGAAATCTTGAGCAGGACACGGCGATATTGGGCGGGATTGGGCATGGGCATTCCCTCTGGCAACCGGGACAGGGACGCCGGCTGGTGGCGCACAGCGCCGGGGGCACAGGCCGGTCGATTACACCATTGACTATACTAGATATTGCGGCTCGGAAGCCACCGCATCAAACATGCGGTAGCGTCCAAAACCGCAAAAAAACGCCGGTCGTGGCTAGGCAGAACCCCTGCCCGCCCAATTAGCGAACGGTCGCCGCCACTTCGGCAGCGAAATCCGTCTGCTGCTTCTCAATACCCTCGCCCAGGGCATAACGGATGAATCCGGTCAGCTTGACCGGCGCGCCGATCGTCTTGGCGGCATTCTCGACCACTTTGCCAACCCGGGTTTCGCCGTCGATCACGAAGACCTGTTCGGTCAGTACGACTTCTTCGTAAAACTTGCGGATGCGGCCTTCGACCATCTTGTCGATGATGTTGGCCGGCTTGCCCGATTCCTTGGCCTGTTCGACCAGGACCGTGCGTTCGCGCTCCACCACCGCCGGGTCCAGCTCCGACGAGGTCAGGGCCAGCGGGTTGGTCGCGGCGATATGCATTGCGATCTGGCGGCCAAGTTCCAGCAGCTTGGCCTGGTCGCCGGTCGATTCCAGTCCGACCAGCACGCCGATGCGGCCAAGACCCGGCGCCGTGGCGCTGTGGATATAGGTGGCGACGGCGCCCTGCGAGACCGAAACCTGGGCCATGCGGCGCAGGCTCATGTTCTCGCCGATCGTGGCGATGCGATGGGCAAGCTCGTCCTGCACGTTGCGGCCGGTGCCCGGAAAGGCTGCGCCGGCCGACTTGGCCAGATCGCCCCCTTGGGACAGGCCGATTTCGGCGACCTTGCGGACGAATTCCTGGAAGGATTCGTTGCGGGCGACGAAGTCCGTCTCGGCATTGACCTCGACGATAACCGCCTTCGTGCCCTGGGCGGCAACGCCCACGAGCCCTTCCGCGGCAATGCGCCCAGCCTTTTTGGCGGCGGCGGCAAGGCCCTTGGTGCGCAGCCAGTCGATGGCTGCGTCCATGTCGCCGTTATTCTCGGCGAGCGCCTTCTTGCAGTCCATCATTCCGGCGCCGGAGCGTTCCCGAAGCTCCTTGACGAGCTGCGCGGTGATTTCCGCCATTATTCACCTATAACTTTAGAATTGTGCTTCAAGCGATTGAGATTGCTTATGCAGCTGGGGCGGCAGCGCCTTCTTCAGCCACAGGCAGTTCAGCTTCGCCGGCGTCTTCTGCGGCGCCCAGATCTTCACCACGGGCGACCATCTCGGCCTGGATGCCATCGAGCACCGCACCGGAGAAGAGTTCGCAATAGGTATTGATGGCGCGCAGGGCGTCATCATTGCCCGGGACCGGATAGGCGATCCCATCCGGGTCGGAATTGCTGTCGATCACCGCGACAACCGGGATGCCCAGCTTGTTGGCTTCCTGGACCGCGATCTCTTCCTTGTTGGTGTCGATCACGACGATGATGTCGGGCAGGCCGCCCATGTCCTTGATGCCGCCAAGGGCGCGCTCGAGCTTGTCCTTCTCGCGCTGGACGTTGAGCAATTCCTTCTTGGTCAGGCCCGATTCGTCGGCCGAAAGCTGTTCGTCGAGCTCGCGCAGGCGCTTGATCGAATTCGAGATCGTCTTCCAGTTGGTCAGCATGCCGCCGAGCCAGCGATGGTTGACATAATACTGGCCGCAGCGCTTGGCGCCTTCGGCAATCACGTCCGACGCCTGGTGCTTGGTGCCGACAAACAGCACGCGGCCGCCACCGGCGGCGACGTCACGCACGGCCTTGAGGGCGGCGTAGA
>CAXNFA010000128.1:0-5722 GCA_964201105.1 Alphaproteobacteria bacterium
CCCGCTCCGGGTTGGAAAGGTCCCCGAGGTTTCGCTCCATCGGCTCGGGCAGGCGGGGAATCAGCGTGGGAGTGGCGACAATCTGGTTGGCCACTGCTTGATGCGGCTCCGTCATCAGGTCGACAACGTCGTTGGTGTGGCGACTGCTCAGATGCTGGTTACAGACGTGGCGGAGGATGTTAAGGGCCGTCACGGTCAATTCGCCCAGGACGTGGAAGCCTGAGGCTGCCTGTTCGATGCCCTGCGTGGGCGCCGTTGTGTCCAACATGCCAAGAAGAATCCGGTGCAGAAGATGAAACCATGACGGGGATCTTCCGCCGAGAGGACGACACGGCCCATATGCCGTAACCCTTCAACTCGGCCAAGGTTCCTTGCCGGGGAGAAAACTTCGCCTTTGACCGCCGCAATCTGGTCACAGGCCGGCCTCCGAACGCCCTCCTTTCCCTTGCGTTCACCTTTGATCCACACGCGTAGCGTGGCGGGCAAAAGGGCGGAGCAGACCATGACGATCCGGCAGTCGAAGACAATATGGGAAATGGCAGTTTCTCGCTTGGCGGTGCCGGTAGGCTCGGCTCTCTGGTTCCCGCTCTTCCTGGGCGCCGCGCTGGTGCTGAACACGGGCAACTCGTTCGCGCAGGAAGTGGCACCTGTGAGGATTGCCGGAACCCCCTTGAACATTCTCGTCCCCGGCATGGACACGTCTCCCCGCGACGTCATTGGCTGGCCCGTCTACGGCCCGGTCCTGGAACGACTGGGTGTCGTGGAAAGCATCTATTCCGACGCCAACGGCAAGATCGCGGGTGCGGTCATCGCGTTGAAGCCGGAGAAGGGTGAGCAGGCGAAATCCGTGTCGATCCCGCGCCGAGACTTTGTCGTCCACATCGGCAAGTTGACCGTGTCCGCCCCCGGCGTAGCATTGCGGGATATGCCCGGCCACGAATATGCCAGCGCAAAAGAGCGAGGCACGGTATTGCCGGCAGGGAGCTTGATGACCGTCGCCACGCCAATTGTCCAGCCGATGCCCGTTGTGGCGGCGGTCACGCCCGAGCTTTCAGGCAACGCCATAATTGGCGCCCCCGTGCGCAACCTCGCCGATGAATCCATCGGGTCGGTGTCCGACCTCGTCATGGACGATAAAGGACAGTTGCAGGCCGTGATGGTGTCGATAGACCAAAGTCCTGGACGCTCGGTGCGCCTGGAAAGCCATGAGGTGCGCGTGGTGCGCGAAGAAGGCGGCGCCACGGTGCTGACCGGCCTCTCCCGCGGCACGGTCACAAACCGGGACATGCTGCAACAGGCATCGATACGGTAGCGGAACCGCGCTGGCCGCGAGGCACCTCAACGAACGCCGGCTGGCCCAGGGCGTTGATGTGGAACTTGCCACACAAGTCCGTCCATTCTCGGCTGGAGTATCCCATGCTACGCGTGTTCAGAGTTACCTGCCTCGTTGTCGGCTTTATGCTGGCCAGCAACCTGTCTGCCGCCCAGGCCCAGACCACAACTCAGCCGGCCGAAGCCACCAAGTTTGTCGCGGCGCTGACGGATCGTGTTTCCAGCGTTCTCGCGCGCTATGAGCAGGGTTCGGAAACAGACCGCCACGCGCTGACGCAGCTGGCCGAAGAAGCCTTCGCGCTTGATGTGGTCAGCCGTTTCGTGCTGGGCCCGACATGGCAGCAAGCCTCGTCTGCGCAACAGGAAGAGTTCCAGCGCGTCTTTTCCCAGTGGATGGTCAGTGTCTACGGCCGCCGCCTGGGCGCCAGCAAGGGCGGGTCGCTCAAGGTTGCCGGCACGGATACGATTGCGAACGGCGATGCCCTGGTGAAGATGATTGCAACCCAGTCTGACGGCAAGACGGTTGACCTCGCTCTGCGGGTTCGCGACGTCCGCGGTGAGATGAAGATCATCGACGTGATTGCGGCCGGCGTCAGCATGGCGACGACCCAACGCCAGGAATTCGCCTCTATCATTAGCAACCAGGGTATCGATGGCCTGCTGACGAGCCTCAGGGCCAAAGCGGCCAGCGCCGACGCGAGTTGAATTTAAGCGCAGACACACAGTTTCCCGGCGCGCGGCTTCGAGGGTTGCGCGCCGCATCGTTTTTGGCGCGAGACCGGTCGGCTACGCCCATGCAGGGACGTGAGAGTTAGAAAACACGACCCCGGAATGCCGTGGGGGCATTCCGGGGTGTGAGGGGCGCCTCATTTTCAGAGGCTGTGCGGTGTCAACTGGGGGGCGAGACACCGCATGTGTTAAACGTCATCTGTGTCCGCCGGTTCCACTCCAGCCTAGTCGCTCGATGTTTGCGCCTTCGGCTTCTCCACCGTCAATGGCACGTCCGTCTCCGGCTGACGGGGCGGTGCTATCAGAGACTGAATCAGGCCCGCCCAGTTTTCCAGCGTTTCGCGCTTCTCAGGGTGGCGGATTTCCGACTGCATCGTGTGCCAGATATCCCCCAGTTCGAAGCTTTCAAGCCCAGCAGTCTTGGCGATCACGCCACGCTTGCGCGCATTGTCTGCGCAGGCCTTTCCCGAGGGACCGCTGAAGACGTAAGCGTGGTCCTTCCCCGGTACGCCATCGAGCAGCTTCAGCGCGCTGGCAACGAGCGGGACCGGTGTTTCCAGAACCTCTTCGCCTTGTTGCGGCCGTGGTTGCCATAGGGCTTGGTCGCGGTCGATGTCGGCCCAGCGCATGAATCGCGTCGCGCGCGGCGGAGCGGCCGTCAGTACCATCATCTCCACAAGCGTGCCGATGGGATAGCCAAGTCGGCGGGCGGCGCTCACCACCCGGGCAACCTCTTGGTCCTTCAGGCGGCGGGGCGGATACGATTTGGTGGGGGACATCGGGCTACCCGGATGGAGATGGTCCGATGCAAACGTTGTGACACCCCTGGGTGTTCGGCCCCTTCACGAAACCTAAGAGATGCAGGGCCGTTGGTCAGAAAATGGTCCATCTGGTATGCGGGGTACGGTCATGATTGTTCGAGTTGCCATTCGCTGGTGCCCACGCAGCAAGGTTTGGATCGCCCGTAGCCCTGACGTCGCCACCATGGCTGTGGAGGCAGACAGCTTCCGTACAGTATGCGCGCTGCTGGATGCGGCGCTATCGGCTACCCTTGAGCACCGTGGCCTCCATCTGACAGAGCCGCCGGGCTTCGTCTACATGGCCAATTGAATCTTTTGTCACGGCAAAGAAATTCTGTTCCCCGTCACTGTTCGCGCCGCTGGCGCTTCGTCACCCAGGCTTTATGATAGCTCTGGGAACGAACAAGTGGGGACTATCCATGAAAGCTGCGGTGATGCGCCGGCACGGCGGGCCGGAGGTGCTTGTCTACGAAGACCTGCCGACACCCGATGTCGCGCCGGGCGATGTCCTGATCCGCATGGAAGCGATCGGCGTCAACCGCTTCGACATGCTCGTGCGTTCCGGCAATGTCCCCAACGCCTCGGTGAAGATGCCCCATGTGCCTGGCGTCGAAGGCTCCGGCGTCGTGGCCGCGGTGGGCGATGGCGTCACGGCCTTTCGCGTCGGTGACCGTGTCGTGCCCATCCTTACCATTTCGCTCGGCACCTGCGACAAGCCCGTCTGCTATTGCGCCCAGGGCCACGACAATGTCTGCGCCAAATTCGACAAGATTGGCCACACGCGCTGGGGCACCTATGCCGAATACATCCGCGTCAACCAGTTCAGCCTGCTGCACCTGCCCGATTCGGTGTCCCATCTCGACGCCGCCACGGCGCTCGTCGCCTTTGCCACGGCCTGGGAGATGGTGAAGAAGGCCAACCTGCGGCCCGAGGACACGGTGCTGGTCAATGCGGCCGGCGGGGCTGTGGGCAGCGCCGCGGTGCAGATCGGCCGCCTGATCGGCGCGCGGGTGATCGCCAGCGCCGGATCGGATGCGAAGCTGGACCGCGCCCGGCAGATGGGGGCGGATGACGTCATCAACTACAACAAGGTCTCGCTGGGCGCGGCGGCGCGCGAACTCACCGGTGGCGTTGGCGTCAATGTGGTGCTCGAAGGCGTCGGGGGCGATATCCTGCGCGAAAGCTTCGAAGGCACCGCCTATAACGGCCGCATCGTCACCGCCGGCTCCATCGCGCCGACGGAAACCGCCATCGACGTGCGTCGTTTCATGGTGCGCAGCCAGATCACCTTCACCGGCACGCATTTCACGCCCAAGGAATCGATCAAGGAAGTGCTGCGTCTGCTCGGTCGCGGCTCTTTGCGCCCCGTTCTCGCCCGCACCTTCAAGCTTTCCGAAGCGCGCCAGGCGCATGAACTGCTGGAAAGCCGCGACCTGGTCGGAAATCTGGTGCTGGAGGTCTGAACTACTTCCTCGCGCCCGGTTTTAGCATGTCGGTGCTGCGCATGTTGGGATACTCGCCGCGATAGGGTGGGGCATAGGTCAGGGGCACGCCCAGCTTGTCCGCCGCGTGCCACGGCCAGCGCGGGTCGTAGAGCAGGGCGCGGCCAAGCGCCACCATATCAGCCTGGTCGTTGGCGATGATGGCGTTCGCCTGTTCGGCCTCGGCGATCAGGCCCACTGCCATGGTGGGGATGCCGATCTCACGCTTGATGCGCGCGGCGAAGGGCACCTGGTAGCCGGGTGACAGCTCGATGTGCTGGTCGGGCGTCGTGCCACCGGCCGAGGCGCAGATATAGGCGCAACCGCGCGCCTTGAGCGCGGCCGCGAATTCCAGCGTTTCCTCCAATGTCCATCCGCCATCCGCCCAGTCGGAACAGGAAACGCGAACGCCCACCGGCTTGTCGGCCGGAAAGGCGGCGCGCACCGCATCGAACACCTCAAGCGGGAAGCGCATGCGGTTCTGCAGGCTGCCGCCATATTCATCGTCGCGGTTGTTGGCGAGCGGCGTCAGGAACTGGTGCAGCAGGTAGCCATGGGCGGCATGCAGTTCGATCAGATCGAAGCCACCTTGATGCGCGAGGACTGCCGCGCGGGCGAAGTTGTTGCACACCTCGCGCAGGCGATCGCGGTTGAAGGGCAGGGGGGCAGGTCGGCCGTGATAGGGGAGCGCCGAGGGCCCTTCGATAGGCCAGCCCCCCTGTTCGACCGGAACGAAATTGCGGGCTTCCCAGCGCTTCAGCATCGAACCCTTGCGGCCCGAGTGATAGAGCTGCACGCCGAATTTCGCGCTGCCGTATTCCGCGAAGAAGGCGCTGATGCGGGCGAAGGCGCGGGCGTGCTCGTCGGACCACAGGCCCAGGCAGCCGCGGCTGATGCGCCCCGACGGCTCGATGGCGGTCGCCTCGGTGAAGACCGCGCCAGCGCCGGAGACCGCGAACTGGCCGAGATGCATGAGATGCCAGTCGGTCGCTGTGCCTTCGACGGCGAAATGCTGCCCCATGGGCGACAGCGCGATGCGATTGGGCAGGGTGATGCCGCCCATTGTGAAGGGCGTAAACAGCGGCGCGGTCTGTGCGGTGGACATAAGCGAACCTTGATGATGCGGCGTCTGCCTGATCATTTGATCAGCAAGGGGATTGTTTCGTGTTGCTGCCGCGAAGGCAACGCCTATCCGGGCAGCCCGTCGAAACGGCCCTCGGCTCGCAACTGGCCCCACACCTTCTCCATCACCGCGCCACCGCGACGCTTCACCTCTTCCTCGTCGGCAATGACCAGCTGTCCGTCGAAGATCTGGAAGCGGCCGGCTGTCGCCACATGGCGCACAGACAGCCCGTTGGCATAGAGCAGGTTGTGCAGCGG
>CAXNFA010000129.1:0-5700 GCA_964201105.1 Alphaproteobacteria bacterium
CACCGGCTCCTTGCCGAGATCATAGAATTTCGCACCGCAGCTCTGGCACGTACGCTTGGTGCCCCATTCCGGCTTGGCCACGTCCGAACTCTCCTCGATGTCGCTGGGAAGGTGCCCGTTTGAGCGCGTTCCCATTGCCATGCTGGCCCCCCGCTGTCAAAGAGAAAGAGTCGCTCGCGGTGCCGCCGTCACCGGTCACCATGGCGGCAACGCCAAGGGCTATGATAGAGACACCGCCGCCGCCTTGCGGCGAACACCGCACCGGACATGACCCGTGACCCACTCAAGCTCCACCGCCGCTTCCTCCCTGCGCGCCGCCCGTTCTGGGCCCCTGAAGGGCACCCTGCGGGTGCCGGGCGACAAATCGATCTCGCATCGCGCCCTGATCCTGGGTGGCATGAGCGTCGGCGAAACCCGCATCACCGGCCTGCTCGAGGGCGATGACGTGCTGCGCACCGCCGCCGCCATGGCGGCCCTGGGTGCGACGGTGGACCGCACCAGCACTGGCGCCTGGACGGTGCATGGCCGTGGCGTCGGCGGCCTGGCGGAACCCGAGCAACTGCTTGATCTGGGCAATTCCGGCACCGGCGCCCGCCTGCTGATGGGCGCTGTCGCCACGCACCCCTTTACCACCTTCTTCACCGGCGACCGGTCGCTGTGCCGGCGGCCGATGGGCCGCATTTCAAAGCCGCTGGAAGAAATGGGCGCGCGCTTTGTGTCGCGCAGCGGCCAGCGCCTGCCGCTTGCCGTGCAAGGCACCGCCACGCCGGTGCCGATCCGCTACCGCTTGCCCGTTGCCAGCGCGCAGGTGAAGTCCGCCGTACTGCTGGCCGGGCTGAACACACCGGGCGACACCATCGTCATCGAGCCCGAGCCGACGCGCGACCACACCGAAAACATGCTGCGGGCCTTTGGCGCCACGGTCGAGGTGACAGACGGCAGGGATGGTCGCGTCGTACGCCTTGTCGGACAGCCCGAGCTGACCGGGCAGATCGTTCCGGTGCCCGCTGATCCATCATCAGCGGCGTTTTTTGCCGTTGCCGCGGCCATCGTGCCGGGGTCCGACCTGCTGCTGACCGATGTCGGCATCAACCATCTGCGCGCCGGGCTGTTCGAGACACTGCGCGACATGGGCGTGCAGATCGAGATGCTCAACCTGCGCGACCTCGCAGGCGAACCGGTGGCCGATATCCGCGTGCGCGCCGGCATATTGCGCGGCATCGAGGTACCGCCCGAACGCGCACCGCGCATGATCGACGAATATCCCGTGCTGGCCATCGCCGCCGCCGCCGCCGAAGGCAGGACGGTTATGCGCGGCCTGCAGGAATTGCGCGTGAAGGAAAGCGACCGCCTGGCCGCGGTGGCGCGCGGCCTGAAGGCAACCGGCATCCAGGTGGAGGAGTTGGCCGACGGCCTGATCATCCAGGGCACGGGGGGGGCGTTGCCGGGCGGCGGCCTGATTGCCACCGAATCCGACCACCGCATTGCCATGAGTTTCCTGATCATGGGCATGGCGTCCAGGAACCCGGTTTCAGTCGATGACGATTCGATGATCGCGACCAGCTTTCCCGGCTTTGCCGACCTCGCCCGCGGCGCGGGCGCCGATCTCGGCGCGCCGCGCTAGGAGCCATGGCGGTCGTCGTCATCGCCATCGACGGACCGGCGGGCGCCGGGAAGGGCACGCTGGCCCGTCGGCTCGCGGAGCATTTCGGTTATGCACATCTGGATACCGGCTCGCTTTATCGCGCCGTGGCCTTGCGCGTGCTGCGCGACGGTGCGGACCCGACCCATGCTTCGACCGCCGCGCTGGAAGCCACCCGCCTGACCGAGGATGATCTGCGCGATCCCGCGCTGCGCCATGAGGCGACGGGGCTGGCCGCATCACAGGTTTCCGCCATTCCCGCAGTGCGCGAGGCACTGCTGGCGTTCCAGCGCGATTTCGCCCGCAAGCCACCGCGAGACGCCAGGGGGGCGGTCATCGAGGGGCGGGACATAGGGACAGTGGTTTGCCCCCATGCCGACCACAAGATATTCCTCGACGCGAGCCTTGAGGTGCGCGCCCGCCGCCGTGTTGAAGAATTGCGCGAGGTGCTGAAGGCCGTTGATGAGGCGTCGGTGCTGCGCGACATGCGCCGGCGCGACCAGCAGGATCGCGAGCGCAGCACGGCGCCACTGAGGCCAGCACCAGACGCATTCTTGCTGGATACGTCGAATCTCGATATAGAAGGCGCCTTCGCCGCGGCCAAAGCCCATATTCTGGGACGGTCCGGCCCCGCCGGCTGAGACGTTTTGTCTCCAAGATCATCTCACCGGCTTCGAAGATAGCGGACATCACCAGGTCGCATTCCGCGTGCTGGCAACCGCATGGTGCGGTTCGAAGCATGTAGCCCGTCCGGCTTGTGGACGGTTGGCCAACAGGAAGGAACATACATGACGCCCCCGCGTTCTGGCGCCCAGCCGGCTGAATCGTTTGAGAGCAAAGAAAATTTCGCCGACCTTCTCGATGAATCCTTCGGCTCCGCCGGCGGTCTCGAAGGTTCGGTCATCAAGGGCCGCATCATCGCCATCGAGAATGACGTCGCCGTCATCGATGTCGGACTGAAGTCCGAAGGCCGCGTGCCGCTGAAGGAATTCGCGCTGCCGGGCCAGTCGCATGAACTCAAGGTCGGCGACACCATCGAGGTCTATCTCGAGCGCATGGAAAACAAGAACGGCGAAGCCGTTCTGTCGCGCGAGAAGGCCCGTCGTGAAGAAGCCTGGGAGAAGCTCGAGAAGGCGTTCGAAAAGCAGGAGCGCGTCCAGGGCCACATCTTCGGCCGCGTGAAGGGTGGCTTCACCGTCGACCTGCAGGGCGCCGTGGCGTTCCTGCCGGGCAGCCAGGTGGACATTCGCCCGGTGCGCGACATCAACCCCCTCATGGGTATCCCGCAGCCCTTCCAGATTCTCAAGATGGATCGCCGCCGCGGCAACATCGTCGTGTCGCGCCGCGCCGTTCTGGAAGAGACGCGTGCGGAAGCCCGCTCGGAACTGCTCAGCAACCTGCAGGAAGGCCAGATCCTCGACGGTGTGGTCAAGAACATCACCGACTACGGTGCGTTCGTCGACCTCGGCGGCATCGATGGCCTGCTGCACGTGACCGACATGGCCTGGCGCCGCGTCGGCCACCCGGCGGAAATCCTGGCCATCGGCCAGAGCGTGCGCGTTCAGGTCATCAAGGTGAACCCGGACACGCAGCGCATCTCGCTGGGCATGAAGCAGCTTGAAGCCGATCCGTGGGAAGGCGTCGAAGCCAAGTATCCGGTCAACGCCAAGTTCTCGGGCCGCGTCACCAACATCACCGACTACGGCGCCTTCGTGGAGCTGGAGCCGGGCGTCGAAGGTCTGGTGCACGTTTCCGAAATGAGCTGGACGAAGAAGAACGTCCATCCGGGCAAGATCGTCAGCACCAGTCAGGAAGTCGAGGTCATGATCCTCGACGTCGATCCGGTGAAGCGCCGCATCAGCCTGGGCCTGAAGCAGACCATGGAAAATCCGTGGGAAGCCTTCGTGACCAAGTTCCCGGGCGGCACGCAGATCGAAGGCGAGATCAAGAGCATCACCGAATTCGGTCTGTTCGTTGGTCTCGACGGCGGTGTGGACGGCCTTGTGCATCTGTCGGATCTCGACTGGAGCGAGCCGGGCGAACAGGCCGTGCAGAAGTACAAGAAGGGCGACATGGTGAAGGCGGTCGTTCTCGACGTGAATGTCGAGAAGGAACGCATCAGCCTGGGCATCAAGCAGCTGTCGAACGACCCCTTCGAAGCCGCATCGAGCGACCTGAAGAAGGGCCAGACCGTCACCTGCACCGTTTCCGGCGTGAAGGAAAACGGCATCGAAGTGTCACTGCCGAACGGCTGGCAGGGCTTCATCCGTCGCTCCGACCTGTCGCGCGACCGTGCGGACCAGCGGCCCGACCGTTTCGCCACGGGCGACAAGGTCGATGCCCGCATCACCAACATCGACCGCGACACGCGCAAGATCACCGTTTCGATCAAGGCGCTGGAAGTGGCCGAAGAGAAAGAAGCCATGCAGCAGTATGGCTCGTCCGACTCTGGCGCGAGCCTGGGCGACATCCTGGGTGCGGCCATCCGCAACCGCGCCGCGGCGCAGAAGGATGACGACAAGGATGAAGACGAAGACGACGAGGACAGCAAGTAAGTCCGGTCGGCTATAGGTAGACGCCATGGTCCAGGACACTGACTCGATCCTTGACCGGCGACGGATGAAGCGGCGGCTCTCCTGGTGGAGAGCCGCCGCCATCGTCGCGGTGGCGGCCCTTGCATTGGGAGCCCTGAGTCAATTTGAACTGACGCGGCCCTTTCTGCCCGGCCGCGATTACGTCGCCCGCATCACCATCAGCGGTGTGATTTTCGACGACCCCACCATCACCGACGCCATCGCGGCCGTTGCCGAAGACGACCGCGCGCGCGCGCTGATTGTCCTGATCGACAGTCCCGGCGGCACGACGACCGGCGGCGAAGTCCTGTTTCGCGAAATTCGCCGCGTCGCCGATGCCGGCAAACCAGTGGTCAGCGTGGTGAGCACGCTGGGTGCCTCCGCCGGCTATCTCGTCGCCATGGCGGGCGATCGCATCTATGCGCTGGAAACCTCGCTCACCGGCTCGATCGGCGTGCTGATGGAGACGGCCGAGGTGACGGGCCTGCTGGAAAAGATCGGCGTCAAGACCGACACGATCAAAAGCGCCCCCCTGAAGGGCACGCCGTCGCCCATGGAAGCCCTGACGCCGGCCGCCCGCGCAGCTGCCCAGGACGTGGTGGATGACACCTACAACTGGTTTGTCGACATCCTGGCCGCCCGGCGCGGTTATACGCGTCCGGAGGCTCTGGCTCTCGCAGATGGTCGGGTGTTTACCGGCCGCCAGGCGCTTGCCAACAAGCTGATCGATGCCATCGGCAGCGAACGCGAGGCCGCCGAATGGCTGGCCGAAGCCAAGGGCCTCAGCCCGGACCTGCCCACCCGCGACATCGATCCCCCGCTGCAAACCCCGGGGATTCTGGACTTCGTTGTGGGTCTTTCCAAAAAAGCACTGGTTTATGAAAGACTTAAGCTTGACGGCCTGATTTCCGTTTGGCACCCTCAACAATAGGTAGCGGCTGGGCCCAAGGGCGGGACCGTCGCGCACAGGGGGTACCGGGACCGAAACATGGTCAAGTCCGAGCTCATCATGCGGCTGGCGGAACGGAACCCGCACCTGTACCAGCGCGACATCGAGCGTATCGTTTCGACGATTTTTGAAGAGGTTTCCATTGCGCTGGCCCGGGGTGACCGGGTGGAATTGCGTGGTTTTGGCGCCTTTTCCGTCAAGCGCCGCGCGGCCCGCGTGGCCCGCAACCCGCGCACCGGCGCTTCCGTCAGCGTCGAGGAAAAATTCGTTCCCTTCTTCAAGACAGGCAAGGAATTGCGAATTTTCCTGAATTCCCTGCATGAAACGCCGGCGCCCGCGCCGGCCGCCGCCGGACCAGCACCTGAGTCGCGCTGACAGCCGGTTGCCCGGGGGCCCTGCGAACCGGGTTGCGCAACACACATGAAAACCTTCAAGGGACTGCTTTTTCTCGTGATCGCCTTCACCTTCGTGGTGTTCGCGATCGCCAATCGCCATGCCACCGTGCTGTCGCTGGACCCGCTGCCCTTTGAAATCGA
>CAXNFA010000130.1:0-5679 GCA_964201105.1 Alphaproteobacteria bacterium
GAAGAAATTCGTCAACCGCGTGCTGCGCGAGCTGCACCGCTCCGACGTGCCGGTCAGCCATGTCGGCCGCAAGGCCCGCGAGATGGTGTGAGGAGAAAAGTTCATGCGGTCGAACCAGCCCCAGGACATCACCAACATCACGGAAGACCGCGAATTCCGCGCCTTCCACACCTTCCTGCGCACGGCGCGCAACTATCAGGAAAAGGAAATCTACAGCGCCACCTACCAGGCCTATGTGCGCAAATGCGACGAGCTTGGCGTGACGCCGGCAACGCATGACGAAGCCCTGGCGGTGATGGACGAGCAGCCGGAATACCAGCTCTACACCTGGTGCTACCGCTACCTGCAGCAGTTCAAATACTGCTCGCCGGATTTCGGCATGCAGCCGAAGGCGCATGCGGAGGCCGGCCGCATCGTGAAGGAACTGGATGCCGCCGCCGCGAAATCGGAAAAGGCCGGGCTGCTCAAGCTGAACCCGAAGATCGGCTATCCCGACTATTACAAGCTGTCGGACTTCCACCAGCATCCGGGCGGCGTGTGGGACGATGATGTCGACGGGCTTGTCTATGAACTTGGCCGCCGCACGACGCGGCCGTGGGAGGAAGACCCCAACGATCTTTACCGCCTGATGTATTCACACCTGCCCAAGGGCAAGGAGTTCAAGCGCGTGCTCGACTGGGGCACCGGCCAGGGCGGCATGATCCTGACCTGGATGGAAGGTCACCCCGATGCCGAGGCCTATGGCGTCGACATCTCGGCGCCCTGCCTGAAGCTGGTCAACAAACGGGCGCAGGAGCGCGGCTACAAGATCCACCTGTCGCAGCAGGACATCGAGAAGCTCGACTACCCGGACAATTGTTTCGACCTCGTGATGTTCACCTTCATGTGGCACGAGATTCCGCCGGGCCCGACCAAGCGGATCCTGAAAGAGGTCGAGCGCATCCTGAAGCCGGGCGGTGTCTGCTTCGGCATGGAATTCCTGCCGCAGAAGGGCAGCGTGTGGTCCGAGGCAATGGCGCACACGCTGGCCTGGGCCAACAACGAACCCTTCGCGCCCGCCTCGTTCAAATATCCCTATTGCGAGACGGCGAAGGAGGTTGGCTTCTCCGACGCGAAGATCGTCTGGTATGACGAGATCATGACACCGCTGCCCACCGACAAGTGGACCCCGCCACAGATGATGTACCCGCTGTATACGTTCACGAAGTAAAGACGCGGCCCGACTTCCCTCTCCCCTAACGCCCAGCAACCCTCTCCCCTTGTGGGAGAGGGCCAGGGTGAGGGGGCGGCGCGCAGCGCCCAACCAACAAAGCCTTTTGAGTAGCCCGCGCTTGCCGCGCGGCGCCCCTCACCCGCCTCGCTGCGCTCGGCACCCTCTCCCACGAAGGGGAGAGGGGAAGTCAGGTCAGCCCGAAATCTCCGCCTGCATCTGCCGCATCACCGGCAGCGCGGCGGGCACGGGGGCCTCAGCCGCCCCCTCCGCCATCGCGCTCACCACCGACTGCACGTTGACGACCTGGCGGAAGGTGGCGGCAAGGCGCAACGCCTCATCCCCCATCATGCCTTCGACCTCGACATGGATGCGCAGGTGTTCGCCATCGCGCAACGAGTCGAAGCGCAGCGGCACCAGCCCGCGCTTGACGATGGGTGCCAGGATGCGCGGCAGCACATCGGCCTCGGCCCAGGCCTGGATGGCGAAACGGGCGATGGGGGCGGAATCAGACTCGGATCGATGGGATGACATGGCAGCACGCTCAGCAGAAAACAGGAAAGACTGCGGTGGGTTCCTGAAACCCGGCTTCCTCAGAAAGCCGGGCAAATAACCCATACGGCGACAAACGCCGGGGCCGCTTTGAGGCCCCCGGTGGTAAGTCGCGTATATGCAGCGTGCTGGTCCATGGGGCGCGGAGGATGAGACGGGTTGGGATGGTTGTCAAGGCGCCAATGAAACCGCACACCGCGATATGACTAGAAGATTCCACGGAAAAAGGAAATATGTTCTTCTTAGCGACGATCGTGGGGAACTGGAATGAGCGGCGCCGATATAGACCTAAAGGCGATACACGAAGTCATCATCAACTTCGATAAGCGAGCCGAAAGAGCGTCGAATGAAGCTCTAGTGGCAACATTCGTTGATTCCGCGCCGCTGTTTAACCTTCTCTCAACAACAAACAATCAAGTCATTTATGGCCGAAGGGGTACCGGCAAAACACACGCACTTAAGTTCTTGGCGGAAAGCACCGAGAAAAACAAAAATAACCCAATTTATGTTGACCTCCGGACAGTCGGTTCAAACGGATCAATTTACTCCGATGTCTCGCGCTCACTCATAGAGCGCGCTTCAACCTTGATTGTTGACGTCCTGATCGCTCTGCACGACGAGTTCATTTCTCTCGCTCTAAAGCAAATAAGTACGCACCCCAATCCCGACGAGATAACTAGACGTCTCGACGCATTCCGAGAATCGATCACCTCTATCAAAGTTTCTGGAACCACGGAGTATTGAGAAAACAGCCGCTCAAGGGAGTTCTCAGAACTCAACAATATCGGCAGGAGCAAAACTCAACTCATCACCATCGATAGACCTGTCTAGTTCGTCGGGGAAAACGGAGAAAAATGAACGGGGCATACGGGAGCGTAGAGTCGGGGTCGAAGTTGTCAAATTGACCTTCGGCAATATCGGAGGCGCCATCAGCGATCTAATTCATGTACTCAAAACTCCTCGAATATGGATTCTCATCGACGAGTGGAGCGAAGTTCCCATCGATTTGCAGCCGTATCTTGCCGACTTGATTCGAAGAATCTTGCTCCCCATAAACGAAATAACGATAAAAATCGCGGCAATCGAGCATCGCTCGAGTTTTGCCATTCTTCTAGATCGAGGCGAATACATCGGTATTGAGCTCGGCGCCGACGTGTCCGCAGACCTCAACCTAGACGACTTTTTGGTTCTCGATAACAGCCAGGAGCGCGCCACTAACTTTGTTAGAAGCCTCCTCTTTAAGCACTATGACGACGCCCATGGCGAGGCGCCTGCCTTCAAGAACGCCGATGAGTTTGTACAAGCCATTTTCACCCAACAACCAGTCTTGGAAGAATTCGTGCGGGCGGTAGAGGGAGTGCCACGAGACGCACTTAATCTCGCAGCGAAGATTGCGACACGTGGGTTTGGCCAGAAAATATCGATCAATCATGTTCGTCAGGCCGCCCGAGATTGGTATCAGCAAGACAAAGCTGCGGCGATTCGGAGTAGCTCGGACCTAAACGGATTACTTGGCTACATCATCGACGAAGTAATCGGAACGCGGAGGGCGCGGGCTTTTCTATTTCCGAGCAACGTCCGTCATGCCGGCATCGAGAAACTGTTCGACTCGCGCCTACTGCACATTTTGAAGAAAAACATTTCTTCGCATGACCTTCCAGGCGAACGATTCGACGTCTACAAGATCGACTATGGGTGTTACGTCGATCTCATCAACACTGCGAAAGCAACCGAAGGCTTGTTTGAAGCAGATAGTGAGAATGGTGAGCAGTTTGTCGAGGTACCGCGAGACGACTATCGGTCAATTCGACGAGCCATTCTGAGGCCGGAAGACATTTCGTCCCTTTGAATAGCTACCCCATCAACTCATAAGGCCCACCCTTTTCCAGCGCGCGGCGATACGCCGGTCGCGCGTAGATGCGGTCGAGAAACGCGCGCACCGCGCTGTGCTCCGGGCCGAGCTTGAGGCGGCTCGCTGCGGCTTCCAGCGGGAAGCTCATCTGGATGTCGGCGCCGGTCAGGTCGGGGCCGGCGAACCAGCCGCTGCCGCCCTTCACCAGCTCGTCGTTCCAGAACTGCATGTGAGTCTTCAGCTGCGGGTCGGTGATGGTCGCCATCGCCTTCTTTGAAATGGCGTTGACCAGCGGGCGCAGCAGGGCGGGCGTGCGCTTCGGCATCACCAGGAAGACAAGCTTCATCAGCAGGATCGGCATGGCCGAGCCTTCGGCATAGTGCAGCCAATAGACATAGCGGTCGTGCTCCGGCGTGCCGGGCGCGGGGCGCAAGCCCTTGCCCCCGCCATGCGCGTCGATCAGGTGTTCGATGATGGCGCCCGATTCGGCAAAGGTGCGGCCGCCATCGGTGATGACGGGCGACTTGCCGAGCGGATGCACGGCGCGCAATTCCTTCGGCGCCAGCATGTCGGGCCCGCGCTGGTAGCGCACCACCTCATAGGGCAGGCCAAGCTCCTCGAGCAGCCAGAGCACACGCTGGGAACGCGAGTTGTTGAGGTGGTGGACGGTGATCATTCGGGTTACTCCACGGGCGTCAGGCGTTCGGCCAGTTCGGTCTTCTTCACCTTGCCGAAGGCGTTGCGCGGCAGGTCTTCGACGAAGAACACGCCGCGCGGAATCTTGTAGGACGCGAGGGAATCGCGGCACCAGGCGCGCAAGCTCTCCGCGTCCGGCTGCGCCCCGGTCTTCGGCACGACGAAGGCGGCGATGTCCTCGCCGCGCGCCTTGCTGGGCCAGGCAACCACGGCGCAATCCTTCACGCCCGCGTGCAGCAGCAGGGTCTGCTCGATCTCCTCGGGGTAGATGTTGACGCCGCCGCGGATGATCACGTCCTTCACCCGGCCGGTGATGTAGAGATAGCCGCGCGCGTCCAGCTTGCCGAGGTCGCCGGGGTAGAAATAGCCATCCCGAAACGCCGCCATGCTGGCCTCCGGGTTGCGGTAGAAGCCGGTCGCCACCGGCGGGCCGGCATAGCGGATGCGGCCGATGGTGCCGGGCGGCACGCGCTTGTCGCCCTCATCGACGATTTCCACCGTCATGCCATCGACCGTGCGGCCGACGGAATCATCGGCCTCCACCGGGTCGGTGGGGCGCAGCACCGACAGCCCGCCGCCTTCGGTGGAGCCGTAATAGTTGATGTAGGTGGGCGTGAGCCTCGCGAGCACCTCGCGCCGTTCCGCCGGGTGCAGCATGGCGCCGGTGGAAAACAGCGTCCTGAGGCCGGGCAGCAGGTATTCGCCCGGCTTCGCGATTTCCAGCAGCTTGCGCAAGGTGGTAGGCACCAGCAGGGTGACGTCGACCTTCTTCTCGTTGATGGTGCGCGCCAGTTCTTCCGGCGTGTAGGGCGGCGGATAGAGCAGCAGCGTGGCGCCGATGTTGAGCGGGCCGAGCGCGAAGCTGCGGCCGGCGCCGAAATAGGCCGGTGTCGCCAGCATGTAGGTGAGGTCGTCGGTGAAGCCGAGGCTCTTTCGCTGGATGGCGAAGCGCGCCATGAAGCGGGCATGGCTGACCATCGGCCCCTTGGGAATGCCGGTGGTGCCCGACGACAGCGACAGCAGCAACGGCATCTCGCCATCGGTCGGGAAGTCGCTCGCAGTGCCTTGCGCCGCGACACCCGCGTGCCAGGCGGCATCCAGCGCCACATCCTGCACCGCGCCGCCGATGGGTGGGTCATTCGCCTCGCGCAGGATCAGCTTCGCGTCGAAGAATTCGGTGACGCGCGCCTTCTCCACCGGCGTCCAGCGGATGTCGAGCGGCAGCAGCGGCGCGCCCAGCCGGGCCAGCGCCAGGATGACCACCATATGGTCGGCATTGTCGGCCAGCGCCGAGCCCACCAGCACGCCGGGCCCGGCGCCGAGCGTGCGCAGGTGGTTCGCCGTGCGGCGGATCAGCGGGTCAAGCTCG